>JAKBGP010000315.1 GCA_021833045.1 Thermoplasmata archaeon | reverse complement strand
GATCTCCTGTATGATGCATCCTTTAATTCAGATATCTTGCTATTACTAACCGATCATAGTGAATACAAAAGCATTGACTTGAAAATTCTCAAGGAAAACATGGCAGAGTTGCCACTGATATTAGATACAAGAGGACTAATATCTAGGAATAGTGCCTTACAAATGGGATTTGAATATCACGGGTACGGCAGACTATGAAAATATTGCTTGCTGGAGGAGCTGGCTTCTTAGGATCTTATCTGACTGAAAGATTTGTGGAGAAAGATTATGAGGTGCACGTTTTGGACAACTTTGCAAGCGGACTACGATCCAATTTATCCGGTTTAGAAAATAGAATTTCAATTGTAGAATGTGACGTAAATAAATTTCACACAAATGAAAAATATGATATGGTTATTAATTTTGCTAGCAGAGCGAGTAGAGTGGAATGGGAGACTCACCCCGTTGACGTGGCTTTATCCAATGCAGTTGGATCCAAGAATCTTATAGAGACCGCACTTAATTCAAATGCTCTTTACATCTACGCATCATCATCAGAGGTCTATGGCGATGCCACGCAAATTCCAACTCCTGAAACGTACTTAGGACAAGTCAGTACCACTGGGTCTAGGTCATCCTACGATGAAGGAAAAAGATTTGGGGATGCACTTACTAAAGCATACGAAAAACAGTACGGGCTGAAAAATATCATTCTTCGCTTCTTCAACACATACGGCCCGAGAATGAGAGGTGGGGACTTCTATGGTAGAGTTGTCGATAGATTTATTCAACAGGCTCTCAACAATGAGCCTCTGACAATATATGGTGATGGAACCCAAACAAGATCATTCACTTATGTTCGAGATACGATTGAAGGAGTAATTACTACCATAGAAAAGGGCAATATAGGGGAAGTCTATAACATTGGAAATGACAAGGAAACGACAATCCTCGAATTAGCTCAAATTGTGAAAAATATTATTGACTCTAAGTCTGAAATCGAGTTTAGGGAATTACCCGAAAATGATCCGAAGAGGAGAGCTGCAGACATTACGAAGATAAAAAGACTTGGATGGTATCCTAAAGTCTTGCTTGGAGAAGGAATAGGAAATATATTAAAGGAACGAGAAGGTAGTTGATTCTTATTAACAGAATATTAGTTAATGAAGAATGCACTTTATTAAGAATTGTGTGACTTCTCCAAAGATTGGAGCACTTTTCATTTCTCTCTAACTGACCCATATGATCTAACTTCCTTTTCTCTTTTTTCTCAACAATTTCTTATATTATTTCGTGAAGAATTCCTTGTTATGAAATTTCCTCTTGAATTAGTGTAATCTATAATAAATGTTAACAACTTTTACTCGTTATAATAAGAGAATTTCTTCTCGATGCCAAGAGGCATCAGGGAAATCTATGAACTAATTTACTCACGTATATAATCAGTCTTGATTGAATCGTGAATTGACGCAATTTTATTGTATTCCTTAAATGATGGTATATAAAATGTTTATTATAACTTATTCTCATTACCTCAATTTCCGTGCTGATCCATTTTTACAATATGAAAAGCATAAACTCGAATCATATTGTATCCAAACCACATTATTTTGAAACAGGTCTTTCTATGTATGAGATGAGCGATGCAAGATTATCAGAATGGAAAGAATTATTGTACGGTTTTCTAGACCATCAAAAAACCGTGGATTATTAGGAAACGTAGGAGGTTAAAAGCCAATCTTTTTTCATTATGGAATGGTGAAACATGCCTGAGTCCATTATAACTTTTTGATGCGACTTTTAATGATGTACACACCTAAAGACGA
Source organism: Thermoplasmata archaeon (assembly GCA_021833045.1). Next base: position 849 of record JAKBGP010000315.1, on the reverse strand, counting down.
GAATTTGTATCACCTAAGCAATTAGATGTAGAGTCGGTAAAACTATTGCTATATTCTTCATAAACTTGGAGTCTAAAGGAATCAATATATAATTACATAAGTTGGAATTAACTTTTGAAGTTTATAGTGATAATGAAGCAAATGCAAAACATTAGCTTCAAATTGAATAAGTGAAGAATTTACAATACAAGATCGCAATGTTATATATGCACAGAATAAAAACATATTATAATATATAATGAGTTGAGATCAGATACATCTAAAATATTGAAATTGATAATAAAATATGTTTCTTTGTGGTTGAATCTTCTAATGAAGTTGTCCAAAATAAATTGGTTCATAATGTGTGACTTAAACTATGAAAAATAGCATCTCAAAAAACAGTTGAGTACTAAAATTTCAAATATTCAAGGAAGATAATGGAAAGGTTATAGTAAAAAGCGTGAGCAAAAAATAGAATGAGTAGATGCACTGTGCGAAAAAATATCTTATTCTTCATATTCAAACTTGGTGTCATTTCTTTAATAATATTTCAACTTAAAAACTTTAAGTAACAGCTTTGAATCTTGAACTATTTGCCTCTAAAATTGTTTATGATGTATAAATGAGATTATTGAATTTCAAGTTTGTATAAAACTCTCGTTAGATAAATATAATAATAGATTAAAATAAAAAAAGGGAGAATCCCCCAATTAGGTTGAAATTAAATTTCGATGCTTGAAAATTGCATTCTTATTCAAATTGAGATGGTTTAGATAATGAAATATACCATTATGCATTTTGGGAACCAAGGGCGCGTGGCCAAGCATGGATATGGCAACAGCCTCCTAAGCTGTAGATCAGGGGTTC
>JAKBGP010000036.1 GCA_021833045.1 Thermoplasmata archaeon | reverse complement strand
CCCAACCGTGAGGAATGAAGGCGAAAACGGAGTAAAAGTGAGAACCCCACATGCTTTAGCTGTGGGAGTATGTCAGTGAGCATGTTTAACATGGTAGATTAACAGGCTAAAATACTAATAAAAGATAAAATATCATTCTACTCTTTTTCGCGTGCCGATCCTCAGAATTGTCAGGGACAGCACAATCAGGATACCTCCGAAATACTGATATATATTAAGGAAAATTCCAAGGAAAACATACGTAGTAATAGCTGCCCATATTGGTTCCATTGTTGCTGCAACCGATGCTTCAGTTGTAGATATTCTTTCCATACTCTTGATATACAGCAGGAAGGCAAGCATCGTACCAAAAATGGCAACGAATAAGATAAGAATAGATAAATAAACGATTACCGTAAGTCCGCTGGTTGAAAAATATTCAAGGGATGGGATCAACCCTACAGGCAAGGTTATAAAACCTCCAATTAATAAAGCCCATGCAACGGTGGGAATAGTTCCATTCTTGTTTATCAGTGGTTTTGAGAGTACTGTGTACAATGCTGCCGTGACTGCTGACAAAAGCCCAAAAATAAGACCCAAAGGGTTAATTATGATAGAAAATGGGGCCCCGGGAAAACCAGTTATTAGTTCAAAAAGTCCAACCATTGTGACCAGGATCGCCACAGTCAGGAGACTTGTAATTCTGGCAGAACCACTGATTACAGTATAAAGAACAACCATTGGAAGATATAGATACTGCAGAATGGTCGCTGTTGATGCATTTGTAAGTGCAATTGTTTCAAGATAGGTAAATTGCACCCCAGTAAGACCTGCAATGGAATATGCGAGGAAGAGAAAAAAATTTTTTCTGGGAAGTCTGGGTCTGTACAGCAAGAAAAGGAAGAGCCCCGAAATAAGCATTCTAAACATTAGGAGTGAAATCACTGGGAAATGAAATTTTATGAAAATGATGGAAGAAACAGTCCCTGAGATTCCCCACAAAGAAGCTCCAATTAAGGCATAAAACAACCAGATTTCTGGCACCTCCCGAAGTTTCATAATCGTCTAGAATTTCTCTCTATTTATTTTTATCTGCAAAATACAGATAACTCAAGAATTCTCAAAGGTATTCTACCTTACAGCGTGAGAACAATGAAATACAGGTTATCTATGGAATAGAAATAAATAATATATTCATCCTAATGGTAAATGTCAAAAACAGAAGGAACATATATGGCAATATGTAGAGTCATATGGGGGCATTCTCACTCAAAAGTGATAAACTAGATTATTGTGGGTACTTTATCCACAAAATCCATCACATATTTTATGATCTTCTCTTCAAGATCTCCCCTGGTTGTTTCCAAGGCTGGAATTTTTGTCATCAGTCTTTTTTTCTCCACAACGATGAAATTATCCATCCTGGATTTAATGCTGTTTATTAGCGTGACTGCCTCCACGTTTGCTTGTGATGGGTCCCTGTTTCTAATGACGAAGGATGCAGTTGCCTCCCTTGTCACAGGAATTTTTGTAACAAGTGATGCATGTATTTTCCTTGCAAACTCATCATCAAAGTCACTTACTATTATTGTTGCACATGTACGGTCAACCATGCCAGCAACAAGTTCTGCACCTTTTCTGAAATCAGAATCTGAAACTAGATCCGTCAGTGACATTATCTTGACATCGGGATTGCTAACTCTCTCTATCCCTTCATCAGTTTCTATTCCATTGGCATCGAGGAGTTTTATCATCTCTATTTCTCTCATGAATTCGTTTTTCGAGATATTCATGTAGCCTCTAGTGGGCCCCATTCCCAATTTTGTGCCCGTATTTACTTCCTTCACAAAATAGATTCCTGTCCTGGTAGGAAGATCGGCATTTTCCGTTCTCTCAGAAAGTTTTTCAAAAATATTGCTCATGCTATTTCCAATCACCAGTATGCTTATACCATTGTAAATGCTGTATTTTGCACTCTGATCAATGTTGTATACTAAAGCTCTTGCATTTTTATGCGCCATTTCTCTAACTTCCACTTTCACAACCCCCCATATTTGTCTTCTCGAACATTGTAACCCCTCATGATGGAACTCTCAATCTGATTGAACCTGTTTATTTTGTCTTCAAAAATTGCCTTTATTATCCCGGTGTCAAAACAGTAATCCACAATTGATCTCACTGCATCTTCCCTGTTATAATAATATCCCATCTTGATCATTTTTTCTATGATTATATTCTCCCTTTCAGTGAGTTTAAGATCTCCCTGTCCCCCTCCTCTGACGTTAAGGGTCCTTGAAATTGATTCCAGAGCGCAGTTTCTTAAAAACTCTGACCTGTTACCAAATTTTGGATTTTCTTCCAGAAAGGAATCAATTTGATCCAGATCATCTTCTGATATCCTCAAAGTGATCTTAATGTCTTTGGTTTCTGGTATCATAAACTAGTATTAATTAAGGAGTATATATACATTTTGTTTTTAGATTAGTGTTGTATGTCTATTAGCCATACTTCACTAATAGAAACATATATAATCTTTTAATGAAAATGTGAGAAAAAATTTTATTGAGTAAGAAATATTATAGAAATTAAGCTATGATGTCTATACAATTAAAATTACAATATTAAAACTTTATTTCAAATAAATCCTTTATCAATACCATGAAACTGCTGAAAAGGTTAGTCTGGAACCGCTGTAATGAATCTCTTCCCATACAGACATATTCGTTGAATATACTTCAAGTATGTATGTATTGCCGCTAGAAATTTGCTGAGAAGTGTAATTCGTAAAAATGAAAAATTCTTCAACATTTGCTGAAATTTTCTTTACCGAGCTTATGTTCCAGAGGTATCCATTCGGGTAGAATAGGGGGCCACCTGTGAGTATCCTGAAATTCATCGGATAGTAGAAATTATTGTTGTGGATATCGATGCTTACTGATAGACTTGAGATGTTGCCACCTGAAGTTGAAATTTCATTAACAGACACAATACTCAGGTTGTTATGGTAAGTTTCATAGCTGAAGACTAATGCTGTTGCGGGCGATAATATCAGTATTGCTACTAAAAAAGCAGTAATAAATGGCTTTTTTATTGTCCAGTCAATTGTTCTCTTAGATTTCTGTATGTCAACTTCCATTTCTTTTTTCATAGTATAATCTTCAAACATCTGTGGAATCATCAACAATGAAATTATAGGCCAAAATAGAACGTAATTCTCCAAAAGCCTGTAATTGAAAAAGAAAAATACCAGAGGAATGACTGTCAGTACATATTTATATTTCTCAAAATTAATGTAATAAAGAGCTAAAGTTACCAAAATTGAAACAACAGCTGCTACTCCAAAAACATAATTATTAACAAAAGGGGCGTAACCTGCAAAAGCAAGTTGCGAAGGACCAAACCCAATTCCTATTATGGAGGATGACTCTGGGGATAATACAGAATGAACATAAGTTCCAGGATTCCATATTATGAATGGAAGGTTGAAAATCATGAAAACAAGAATTGCCATTGTGGTGAAATATATGGTTTTTTTGACGCCATATGTCCTATATACATACACTATCAAAAATGGAAAGAGTATGAATGGGATCTGTTTGAATGCGATAGATAATCCATAAAATATTCCTCCTGTGAATTTTTTTCCAATGAAAACTATGGATAAAGATAAAAATACTGCCCATATTATATCATTCATTCCACTCAATGAAAAAAAGATAATGTTCAGGTTGATCAATGATATAGCGGTTGCAAGAGGTGCAGCATAGGGCAAAGAACTTTTGATGTATCTGACCGCGACTATAATGGAAAGTAATGATGAGAAAATTACTGGCAAAAGTACTGGATTTATATTAAAAATGATAAAGGGAATAAGGAGTAGAAATGATAATGCAGGATAGCCAAGGAAATTTATAAACGAACCATTCATAGTTGGCGTAAGAAAAGAGAATGGAACACCATTTGAGATTAAAGAATTTATTGGAATTCTAAGCCCGTATGGATTTATCCCGTTAAGAAGGCTTTTTGCAGAGTATATGTCAATATACATTTCATCGGTTATGCCATTCTTTGCTACAAAACCGTAGAATACATACAGTGCTGTCATTACAGCCATTGCAGCGGTCATCAAGAGAACCATGCGTCTCGCGTCTGTACTCTGGGAACGAATATTGGTAAGTCCATAAACAATAAGGATAAAACCAACAAAATAAGATACAATTTCCAATAGAATGGCTATTGGAGACGTATAACCGGAATACGCATAGAGTCCATTGGGTAGCATAAGGACAACCGTACCTAAAGCCATAAACCCTAATTTTTCAAGAAGACTCTTTGGATCTATAATGTTTTGTTCTGTCATCTAAGCATTCTCCTGAGTAATAAATATGGTACCACTTGATCCTGTTGCATTCTTCAAATATAGTGATAAATTGCTTAAATACACACTGGTTGAGAAATTGAAATACTCTACACCTGATGATATCCATGAATGTGAGATTGTGAAATTATTCATCGTAAGTGTAGTGTTTGCACTGGAAACCCCATAAATGGAGATATTGAAATTTCCGGGAGGTAAAAATGTTATTTTTCCAGCATTGCTGAAATTTGGCATTTTGATCTCCCATATCAATGGTACAAATGCAGTTGGATGTCCACTGTAATTAAGTTCATAAAGGGTTGCACCTTCATATGAAGAATACAGTCCATAATGGTAATTGAGCATGTAATAGTTTGAAGCCTCCATAAATGTAAAATTATAACCTGCGGTTAAAACTGTGAGTTTGTCATAAAATTGATAATTGTATGGATCATTTAGTATGTACTGTGGAGCAGGATTTCCTTTACATATACCAAGATATGTAACATGATTCTGCATCAATTCAGGAAGGTTGCCTTCCACAAGAATCGATGCACCTGCAGGAATGGAAGACATCATTGTCATGATAGCAGAATCATAGGGTTTTGGAATCATCTTTACAGAAATATCATAATACTGATCTGCGCCGGTCAATTGAGGATTTAGCGCATTTTTAGCATAATTTCCAGAGTACATGATTCCTATAGGGGTGTACAAAGAGAAAAGCACAATATTTATTACTAAAAGATAAACTGCAATAATTCTTATGCTGTATCTTTTCAGGAACTTTGTTCTGCAGTTTTTAAGAGTGTGTTCAATCCGTGAGAGACCTATAACAAGAGAAAACATTACGATAGGGGCGTACAGAGCAGGATACTGGAAAAACATAAGGCTCTGGTATGGAGCATAGTTGTTAAAGAATACTAAGGCAGCAAATGGGATTATCATGGAAAGGTACTCTATGCCCGCAAGAGGGATAAAAAGAAGTGGGAGAATAACCCTTATAATAAAATCATATTTCAAAATAGGAGTAAGATAAAGACCTCCATAGTTTTGGATGCTGAGGTAATTTGAATAATATGTATGCATTGTGTACAGTGATGGAAGAAGGAAGATCACGCTCAGAATCATAATAAGGAAAATTTCTGGGGCCATATTTTTGAAATCATGATCATCCTTCCTTATCTTCTTGCCAATTTCTATAAGAAGGAACCAACCTACAATAATAGGGGCCATATAATCAGATATGGCTGCAACCAGAAGCAACGGCATCCATATCCTGTTGCTCTTTCTGTATGTCAGGATTCCAAAAAGAAATGGCGTGGGAAAAAAGGCCATCATATGAAAATCAAACCAGTACACTCCACTTAACGGGTAGTATAAAAAATACAGAACTTCTACTGCTATTGATATTTTTTTGGTAAGACCAGCATTCCTACTGATGAAATACAGCGCAATGGGGGAAAGAGAGAGGAAAATATTCTGATATATTAGAAGTATCCACTCTTTTGAATAGAAGTAATAAATAACTCCGAGTGGTATATAAATAAGTTTGGAAAAAGCTATGGGATTGGGATTGGATGGAGTGGCGAAGAGTCCACCTCTGAGAACGTTATATAGAAGACTGGCATTTACGCCAAGATCCAGTACATTTTCAGTGAGAGAAAGATACCGCATTATAGAAATGTAACAGAAAATTGTTGCAAAAAATAAAGAAATGAGAATCGCGAGAATATTGTATCCATCATTGAATAAATCAGAAGCAGAATTTCTAAAGTGATGTGAAATTGATTGTAGTTTATTTCTCATGTTTACTCCTTTACCGATAAAGTAATGTGAATTATTAACTTTAAACATGGTCATATATCTATAACTCTTATGTTTTTATACATTGCAATATTTACATGTTATGCCTCAACCCACAGTACGCCTTGGATTTCATATTGTCACGGACCCTGCAATGGGTGGAGGCGTTGAGAGATGGCTGATCAACACATTGAATTCAGTGCCACATCAATTTAATATCACGGTTATAAGCACAGGATTTTCCGATCGGAAGAGGCTTGAGAGAGAATCTCAATTTTTAAAAAAATATAATAACATAAAGTTGAATCTTTTTGAAACAAAGTTCAGATTTTTCAGGAAAAACAGGATAATGTCCTTCGTTCTCGACAATTTTTTTTTGCCATTTTTCCTTTTATTCACTGCATGGTACTACAGGATATACCTCAAGGAGGATCCCAGCGAGATTGTTTATCTTACAAAAAACCAGTACTGGAGGCTTTTCAAAGGAAAAGTTCTAATGGGGTCATCACACACAGAATTCCATGATCAGGGACTAATAAATACAATGAAGTCTAAACTGTATGCTTCTGGAATACTATACAGAAGGATTTCAGCTTTTCACATATATCCTGGAAGAGACAAATTAAAATTAGAGCTGGGAAAAAGGGCCATGGTGATGGAATTACCGAACGGATCTCCAGAAATTGAATGTGCTGGATTCTTGCAGGAGCAGAATATTAAATTTCTGTTCGTTGGAAGAATCGAAAAACTCAAAGGAATTGAAGTTCTGTTAAACGGCTGGAAGATGGCACAGGTTCAAGATAGATCGACTCTATTTATAATTGGATCAGGTTCCGTTCATCTACAGGAAGATAATGAAAATGGAATAAGGGTGCCTGGTCAAGTAAGTGACCAGGAACTCCACAATTTCTACTGCAGGAGCGATATATTTCTTTACCCGACACTTTGGGATTCTTTTCCTTATACCGTCATTGAAGCAATGTCTGCAGGATGTTTTATCATATCCGGCTCAGTAATCAGATCATCATTCAAGGATGCTGAAAAACAAAATGCCATAAAATTCATTTCAAGCGATCCAAAGTCGCTTGCAGAAGAAATCAGGAATGCTGTTGAAATGATTTCAACACTTAGAAACAACAGGGAAAAAAGAAGAAAATTTTTCATAGAGAATTATTCCTCATCGCATATCAATGAAAAATTTTTCTCAACTATGATCGATTTGAGCGAAAAAACTAAAAACAACCATATGGAAAATATTTAATTTACTGTTTTCACTTCAGCATTATGAATATACTTGTCACAGGCAGCAGAGGTTTTATCGGTTCACAGTTAATGGAAGACCTGAGAAACAAGGGCTTTGATCCGGTTGGCGTGGATATAGAAGATAGAATGCCGGAAGAAACAAAATTTGATATTATCCTTCACTTCGGAGCCAGAACTCTCATAAGAAACTCACTTAATCATCCATATGAGTATTTTGTCGATGGGCTTTCCCTCACAATGAAATGCCTAGAAATGGCAAGAAAATCTGATGCTCTATTTCTTTATCCATCTTCTGGCTCAACAGCAGAACCTTCAAACGCATACTCTATGTCCAAAAAACACGGAACAGAGTGGATCAACCTTTACAGAAATCTTTATGGAACCAGAGCAGTAATTTTCAGGTTATTCAACATATATGGAGGGAATGCTAGAAAAGGAGCGGTGTATTTATTTTCAAAAGCTGCACTTTCAGGAGAAAAGGCCATAAGGTTTGGAGATGGTTCTCATGTCAGAGATTATCTTAATGTGAAGGATTTATCCAGAACAGTACTTGAAGTTGTGAATGGTAATATTAAACCTGGTGATTATGAACTTGGTTCTGGAAAAGGCACCTCGGTGAACGATCTTATCAAAACTGTTGAAACGTTGAGTGGAAGAAAAATAGAAGTTGAGGAAAGACCCTATGTCCTTGAAGAGGCAGAAACTCTTGTCGCAAGAAATTCACCTGTGAAGAATCCAATGACTCTGGAAAATGGTATCCGTGAGATTCTTGAAAAACTTAAAAGTGAACTGCAATGAAAATTTCAGTCACAAGCCATCACTACTATCCACACACCGGTGGTACTGAAAGGGTGGTAAAAACCTTAGTTGATGCACTTTCTGAAATAGGACATGAGGTACATGTATTCTCTGACATTGAAGATCTTCAGGCTATGAAAAGCGGTGAAAAGATTCAATACCATGGTATTAAACTCCGTAAAATTGGAAAGTTTAGGTTTCCACCGTTAGATTACTGGAAAATGCTCAGTAAGACAGGATCAGATATTTACCACATACATGGGCAGAGGGTGTGGAGTTCTGACTATCTGTACATGAACCTGAACAAAATAAAGGGTAAAAAATTGTTCACTGCACATGGATTTTATCAACTTATTTATGGTGGAACATTGAACTCAGTCTATTATCAAAAATTCATGCCATCTTTTCTTTCGAAGTTTGATCATATTGTATCACTTACTGAAAAAGAAAAGAATATCACAGCTGATCTTGTCCCAGATCTAGCTGAAAAAATATCTGTCATCCCTGATCCAGTGGATTTTCAAAGAATTACTATTTCTGGGGACATTGGTGCAACTGTATCTAAATACGGTCTGGATGTGGGAAAGTATTTTATTCATTCAGGTGGACTACAGAAAAATAAGAATGTAGAATTTATAATAAGAGCAATGAAGGGGTTGAAACAACCACTTGTGCTCACAGGCAATACTCCTGATCTATCCTATGTAGCATATCTGAAACAACTTGCTTCTGAAGATAAAATTAATCTGATCTTTGCAGGAAATGTGCCTGATGAGGATTTATATACTTTGATGGCAGGTTCAGATGCTTTTCTCTTTTCCTCCAAATTTGAATCCTTCGGAGTGGCAATGGTTGAAGCCGTATATTCAGGTGCCAGAGTCATATCTGCTGATACAGGAGTTGCCAGAGATCTGTCTATAGATGGAATGCTCCAAATTGTTGATTCTCCTGCCCAGATGAGAGAATCTATCATAAATTATAAAAGAAAAACTGATCTGGATTCTATCAGGGAAAAACTTGAAAGTAATTATTCAACTGAAACAATTATGAGGAGATTGATAAAACTTTATGAAAACTGAAAAAAAAGTATCTGTGGTCATAACTGCCCACAACAGGAAAAAATACCTGAAAGATGCAATTAAATCTATTCTTAACCAGGAAGTGGATCATGATGTTTCAATTGAAATTATAGTGGTAAGTAACTTTGATGATCCGGACTTAACCAGATTCATGAAGGAAAACTCAATCATAAATGTAAGGACAGATAAGGATAGTTTTGGCGAGAAATTAGCTGCAGGGATTGATTCGAGCAATGGCGATATAATCTGTTTTCTGGACGATGACGACATGTTCCACAAAAAGAAGATATCATATGTTCTGGAAATATTTTGGAATAATCCAAAAATGTCGTATCTACATAACGATATTCAAACTATATCTGAGGATACTACATTTAATGAAAATATTGGTGAAACCATAGGTAATAACAGGAATAGACTTGATGTGTTCAATCTCTCTGAAAAAAAGCCTTTGCTAAAGTCGGGAAAACTGACTTCAAAAAGGGTTGACTGGTATGTTTCGTGCATTTCAATCAGGTCAGATCTGGCAAAAAAATATTCATCCATTCTGAAAAACATATACAGGAGTCTTGATAAGGCATTGTTTTTGGTTGCTGTGGATTATGGCCATGAGATTGGAACAACACAGAACAAGCTCACACTTTATAGGAAGCATGAAAGCGTTACAGGCATTAAAACCTCAAAAGAGAATTTCATGCTGGCTAAACACCAGTTCACAATGGAATCCATGGAAAATCTGGAATTTCTTTCCAGCAACCTTTCAAGCAGTAACGAAAACTACCTTAATCTTCACAATGTATTCATTAAAAAAATGCAGGCAAATGACATTATATACAGCATGAAAAGAAAAAGCTCTATACAGTTCGCTCTTAAAATGATCTCTTTGTTTATTGGCCAGGGGTGCAGGGAATGTTTCTTCATTGCAGGAATTCTGTTTATTCATTTTCTGTCGCCTGGAATGAGCATTGATATCTATATGGAAATTCAGAATTCTGGGATTTAAAAATAATTAATGTTAAATTAATAATATCTTGTACCAAATAATAGTACAAAAACGTATTTATATCTATATTATACTGAATCATAATGAATATAAAAGAAGATATCCGAATGTTCAAAAATAATGAAATAGAACTTGTGGACACAAGAACATTTGAAGAATACATGGATTCTCACATATCTGAATCGGCACTTGCAACTTTCTACGAGAAACGCTGGCCGGAAGATATGGCAGAATACATTAAAAATTCCAGAAAAAGATTTGTCTTTCTCACTTCAAACGAAAATTATTCGAAGAAAGTAAGAGAAAGTCTTTCAACAAGGGGGATTGACGCAACAATATATCTTTATTCTGATTTTCTCAAAGATGGAGGGTTCGTTGAAGCACATGCCAAGAACCTCACACCTGATCAATTTATGGAAGAAAGAGACGAATGGAAGGTTATTGATGTAAGAGAACCATATGAATGGTCCTCAGGGCATATAGAAGATGCAATCCTTATGCCTATGAATGAACTTTTCCAGAATTACAAAAATCTTCAACAGAATGAAAAATATGTATTGGTTTGCGAACATGGGAACAGGAGCATGTATTCAACGATGTTTCTTGCAGACAGAGGATACAATGTTGCAAACATAGAAGGCGGAATGAATGAATTGAGATCAAGAGGGTACAGAAACTGAAAATTTTTCTCAAGAGGGTGGCTCAAGATATTCAAATTCCTTTAAAACTTCTTTTATCTCATCCTCATACATAACTTTCTTTTTCTTTACATATTTCATCCCTGTTTTTTTCTCAAGGAGAAAAGCTCCTGTGACAATAATGGTAAATATATAGAGTATCAATATCAGCGTTTTTGCAAAACCAAGAGATACAGGATTCTGATCTATTGTTGCCATAATCAACTCAAAAATAATAAAGGGAAGGAACGATAAAGAATAAACTGAATTGCTTCCTGCATAGTAGGAAATAACGATCCATAGTATTGATAAAACGATTGTAAAAAATAAAAAATTATGATGAATGGCATGGGTTGTGAGAAAAAGCATGATTTCTATGGAGAGTGGCACTAAAGAAATGAGAGCAATATATTTGTAAATACTGCTTTTTTTCCCATGAGGCCTGGTGGAATTTACCATTCTGAATATATCAATTCATGATATTTATATTCATACTGGCACAAGTATATTCTTTCCAGACTTGACAGAAATGAAGTCTATAAAATTCATATTATATTCCTTAAGATACCTATCATATAGCCCCATAATCTTTCCACTTTCTAACTTTACAGAAAAAAGTTTCCTGTCAATTTCAGGCATTCTTTTTATTTCTGATATTTCATTAAATTTTGCGCTGTTTTTTTCTGATGGTTTGATTATGTATAGTCGATCTTCATGGATTTCTATTGTAGCAAGTTTCTTGTATTTTTCCCTGTTATAGTAAAAAATGAAGATTAGCATTATCACATATGGGAAAAGGTTTAGGAAATCGGCAACAAAAAAACCAGGATAGAGGTATATTGGTATGATAATTGCGATAATGGCCAGAGCAATTGAGATTGGAATGAATGTAAGAGGGGCCGCCTTGAATGATATTATTGTCTTAGGGGATGCCATCAGAGAGTAAGTCCGCAATCGCTAATATCTTTTCGAATATGAGTGGCATAATTCACACCTATTATCTGAAAAAATTATGCGGTACAACGGAAAAATAAATATGTGTTTTAGAATACCCGAGTTGCGGATAGGTGGCAGAGAGGTGATGCGTGGGACTGCAGATCCCATTTATTAGGGTTCAAATCCCTACCTATCCTTTGAAAGGATTTTCTATGAGAACCAACGTACGGTGGTAATCCTTATACCGTTACTTCCAATATAATTATAATGAACGAAAAGGATTTTTTAACAAGCTTGGATTTCAGTGGGATTGATGTTTTTTGGAAGATTATGGAGAAGTTAGAAAGAGAGGAGTACCCTACAGAAGCAGAGTGGAAGGAGTTGTTTGCTACACCAGGATACAGAACTCTTTTGAAGCAAGAGTTTTCACCTGAGTTCTTCAAGGAGAAGTTCATTTTGGCGTTTATGCCCTCGAAAGGCGATGATCGAGAAAACACGATAAAAACAGGGAGGGACACATTATATCTACCTCACTATGTGAGGGTCAGGAACAGCAGGGAACTTATAGTGAAATTTCTAAATTCGTTGGATCCCTCCCAATTGTTGAAGAAGGCTGTGCAAGCAGCCTTTTCATTACTTCCGCCAAATTCAGGTTTCAATAAAGCAAACGTACCTAAGGTGGCATTTGTGATATTCAAAAATGATGCACGAGGTGGTTGCGATCCGATTGTTATGGATGCACTCGCTTCAATGGAATGGGGAGATCTTTCTCTTTTTCTTGGTCACGAGTTTCATCACTTTTTTAGAAACAAGCTCCCATTTGCCTTGAATTTTCTTGATTCCGGCACTATTGAAACGTGTTTGATCAACACAATAATCTCTGTTGAGACTGAGGGTATCGCTGATCTAATTAATATGGATCAACTTAGTCCCGTCGAAGCATGGATTCAAAGGCAGAACAGGTACAAACTTCTACTAGATCTTGTTCCGAACAGTATCAGGTATTTGGACGAATGGGTAGTCCATAATTTCTCTCGCTTTTCGAACGTTGACCAGGAGGAGTGCAATGCGTTGTCTTCCGAGATTAGCGACTCGGGGCACCAGATGGGATACTTCATGGCCAAAGCAATTATGAGACATTTTTCCAAAAAGCGATTAATTGCTACCGTCGGAAGACCTTTTGCTTTTTTTAACTTATATCAGGATGCGGCTAACAGAGATCGGGATTTGCCACTTCTTTCAGAAACTTTTCAGAAAATCCTATTGAATCTTGAGAAAAAGTACATGATCAACTAGGGATACTATTCGATACCTTTGAAGGCGCTCAAGTTATCCGGTGGATAGATCTGCAAATAGGCAACACAAT
>JAKBGP010000314.1 GCA_021833045.1 Thermoplasmata archaeon | reverse complement strand
TTCCGATCTTTTGTGATTGAGGCAACAGGCCAGGAAACAGACTTCTCATTTCTGGGTGAGGAATATGCAAGGCAGCTACGCTTAACCCCTCATGGAGGAATAATTGTGGATCAGAGGGGAATGACAAGCATAGAAGGTGTATTCTCAGGAGGAGATTCCACCAACATGACCCACGATCTGATCAGCGCAGTTAGAGATGGAGACATCGCAACACTCGGAATTTTGGACTATCTTAATCTTATGGACAAGGTAAATGAAGAATACCTGCCACTCCTTGACAGATGGAAAAAATTCTCCCCTATGGCTGCAAAACTTGCCTACGCAGATAGAGTAAAATAAAAAATCAACAGCCTCTATTTAACACTTTTAAGAGGAAATAGATTGCATGGAGATAATCTTAGGGTAACAGCGACAATGTTTTTAATCTTCTATGTTTCTCTTCCGTCATAATGAATGCCAATCGCAGGATACTGGTAATTGGATCGCCAGGTTCAGGAAAATCAACATTTTCAAGAGAATTATCAGAAATAAGATGCATTCCAATATACCACCTTGATAAAATATTCTGGAAGAGTGGATGGAATCCAATACCAGAGGAAGAATTTAAAGATAAATTGATAAAAATACTGCAAACTAATGAATGGATAATGGATGGAAATTATTCACAAAATCTGGTCATGAGAATGAAGTATGCACAGACAGTTATATTCCTGGATATACCATGGATATTGTGTACATTGAGGGTTATTAAGAGGAACATTCATAACAGACACAATACCAGGAAAGACATTACAGAAGGTTGTGAAGAAAAATTTGATCATGATTTTTATGAATTGCTAAAATTTATCAGACATTTTCCAAAAACAGATAGGGTTAAAATAATAAAACTGCTGGAAGTCAATGCATATGAAAAAGAAATCATCATCTTCAGCAATTCAAAATCCGTGAAGCAATATCTTCAAAAAATAAAGAATGAGGAAGAAACATCAAAGATAGTTAAAGTTGCCTGATCACTCACTCTACTGATATATGATCAAATCCGGTATAGGGTATCAGCGCTTTTGGAATTTCTATTCTGTTTTCCGTTGAAAAGTTCTCCATTATGGCCACCATGATTCTTGTAGTGGCGATTGCCGTTCCATTGAGAGTGTGTACAAACTGATTGCCATCAGGCGTCCTGTATTTAATGTTGAGAGATCTTGCCTGGTAATCTGTGTCATTTGAGATTGAAGCAAGTTCTCTGAATTTACCCTGATGAGGGAACCATCCTTCTATGTCATACTTCTTTGCTGCAAGACTTCCAAGTTCACCAGAACAGACGTTTATTACCCTGAAAGGAATTTCAAGGCTCTGCAATAAATCCTCAGTGTTCTTTAGCAATTCCTCAAGGTAGTCCCAGGAATCCTCAGGCTTGCAGAATATGAACTGTTCGACTTTCTTGAAATAATGGACCCTAAATATGCCCTTTGTATCCTTTCCATGTGCTCCTGCTTCCTTTCTGAAACATGGAGAGAAACCTGACACCTTTAAAGGCAGTTCATTTTGATCAAGAATCTCGTTCATTAGCATTGCAGCTATGGGATGCTCAGAGGTGGAAATAAGATACAGGTCCTCCCCTTCTATCTTATAAACGGCTTCATTAAACGTCCCTTCATCAGTAGCCTTCCATATGGAATTTCCATTGATCATAGGTGGTGGTTCCACTATTGAGAAGCCTCGCTGGCCAATGAAATCTATAGCATAGTTAACCAGTGCAAGCTCCAGTTTCACCAGTTGATTTCTGGAAATGTAAAATCTTGCACCGGATATTTTACCTGCTCTTTCAAGATCCACAAGATTCATTCGCTCAGAAAGATCAATATGGCTGTATGTATTTTCTATAATTTCATATTTTCCAGAATTTTCAGTAAATTTGTTAAATTCATCTAAACTGTCCCTCCTCACTTTAGCATTTCCTGAAAATTTTATAAATTTGCTGTTTTCATCTCCAAAACATATGGGTACAGATTCATCCAGTAGATTTGGGATTCTGGATACTGTTATATCTCTTTCTTTCTCGATTTCAGATTGCTCACTTTCCAGTAACTTCAGTTCCTCGTTTAATTTCCTTACATCGTCCTTTATTGATTCTGTTTCCTCACCATTTTTAACTTTTCTGGATACATCCATGCTGAGGGAATTTCTCTGTTTTCTCAGTTCATTAATTTTTTTAACGTTATCTCTCCATTTTTGATCCAGTGAAAAAAATCTTTCAATAAGACCCTGATCCCCCCCTCTTCCCTTGAGAGATTTGATGTATTGTTCAGGATCCTCTCTTAGCCTTTTTATGTCAATCATAAAACAAGGAAATATAAAGGCTATATTAACATTGCATCATATTCCAGTTCATTCTTACTAAATTTCAGTCATCATGCCGTAAATATACAGAATCCTAAGATTCACCAAAGATCTTATGTCGTGGAGTTGATTCAAGTATTGACTTCCCATAGTCTACAGTTTTTTCATAATCCATTGTTCTGAGGAAAGCTTCAAATGATTTTTTGTCTTTCCATACCGTATATATCATATATTCTTCAGGTTTCTTAACCTCTCTATACAGTTTACCTTCAAGAAATCCATTATCTCCATTTTCCAGGATTTTTACAACTCCATTGAATCTTTCT
>JAKBGP010000035.1 GCA_021833045.1 Thermoplasmata archaeon | reverse complement strand
TATATCTTCGTCCATTCCTCAGGTACATCCTGAGAGATTTAAATATTCTTTCCTTCCTTTGTGCCAAGTATGTGGCAATTTTTAATTGGTATAGAACCACTTTGATATGCTATATTTTATGATGAAAATTGACTACAAATTATAATAACTTTGATTAAATGCTGAATGAAGGGCCGGTAGATCAGGGGTAGATCGCTTGCTTCGCAAGCAAGAGGCCTCGGGTTCAAATCCCGACCGGTCCATATTAAGTCATCTTGGTCAGGAAACGTTTTCTATTCATCATCTAATTTCATCAATTACTTTTATATCCTTGACGTTCTTGAAAGACTGGTCATGAGTGAGGAGGATGTTGGATCCTACTGACTTCATTGTGGCAAGAATTACACAGTCCCTCGAGCCAAGCCCCATGGAACCATAAGTTGACAGAAGATTAATTGACGATTGCATGATAGTAGCGGTGAAATCAACTAGACTAAGAGTTGTGAGGTCAGCTATGATTCTCATTTTCTCGTTCAAAATATCCGGTGGGATCATCCTAAAGTAGTGTGCTACTTCCATTAAGGTAACAGTGCTGACCACTACATCACCCTGAATAGTTCTTTGCATTACATCGTCAACTGAATCATGCTCTGGGAGTCTTTCATCGAACCAGTAAATCCAGTAATTAGCATCTACATATGATAGGACCAATGGAATCTCACTTCCAGATGTGTTTAAGCTCAAGAGGATCGCTTAACGGTATCTCAGAACCTTTTTTGATAAATCCTCTCATCTTTACGCGAAATTCATCCGGGGATACAGATTTTTCAATTATTAGACGATTGGATTCAATGTACATTTTTACTCTCATTCCATTCTTGAGTCCGAGAGAGTTTCTGACATTTTTCGAGATCACTATTCTACCCTTTTCATCTATCACAGTCTCTTGTCCCATTCCCACTTCATTTCCCACATATCAAATCAGTATGTAAAGTTTTCGCCGATTTTCAAATTGTAATTATTATGGGATACCGACTGATTTGAGAGCGAGGAATCTCCATGGATTGCTTGAAGAAATTGGTGTTCCCTTAAAACTTTAATCAAATCCCGACCGGTCCATGTTTATGAAACTTCATTTGTATCGAATTTGCCGCATATTTTTGGATTTCTTCTATTGTTTGTCTTTGAATTCTAACCAGAGAGTATCGTCATAGTACTCCCGTTCTCTTCTGATCAGACCATTTTCAAATTCTAAAACATCAACTTATCTTCTTGAGAGTGGTTCAAGGTTTGGAATTACAACTCCTCTTTCTGGGTCTGAAACCATGTTCAAACACTTGAATTTTTCTGGTAAGTCCCTATAAGCTTTGATCATCGTCTTAACATAATCCTCTTTTCCAATCACAACTTTTCGCCTGCGGAGACCGTAAGAAATCTACTCCACATCTTGTGAGAGAAACATCTCGTATAGTTTCCAGTTTTGATTGTTCTCTGCATTGAAGAATTTTATGAGTTTCTCTTCAAGTTCAATCTTCTGAGTCATCTTTACATCCTTGACCGATCATTGCTGCTTGCGTCAGAGTTCCTTAAGAAAGTCTCTGGCATTTCTCACCTTTCCGTACTCGATGTCCAGATCGCTCTCACTGATTTGGATCATTACGTGTTTATTCAGAAGTGTTTCCAGAGTAGTAATCAAACTCTGAATAAAAGTACCAGCGGAGCAATGAACTGACTTACGAATCATAAACGTTCCTCCTTTGGCCTATTGTTAACACCAGAATTATCAATTTTTCCTTGTCAAGGTCCAAGATCACCCTGTAGTTTCCAACCCTAAGCCTGTATCCTTCGTCGCCAACGAGTTTTTTGACATAAGCATCGGGTCTTATTCTTATCCTCTCAAGTGTTGAGATTATTCTCTGTCCGGTTTCCCTATCAAGTTTTCTCAATTGCTTGAGAGCAAGATCAGAAAATATTACATGATAGGTCAAAAGCCCAGTTCCTTCTTTATCTCTTCCAGTGTATGGTACTTTCCTTCTTTGATCTCCTGGCGAGCCTGAGCCAGTTCTTTCTTTGCTTCTTCGTCCAGTTCATGGGAATCTTCCATAAGATCCCAGATAACCTCTTCGTAGGTCTCTTTGCTATATAACTTACGTTTTGACAGTTCCTTCTGTAACTTCTCACTCACTTGTATCGTCGTTGGCATTGTGAATCACTATATTATACTATATTATACTATAATTTACCACAGTATTTATTGCTTACGCCCTAAGGTGATGTTCGTCTCGGAATTACTCTATTTACGTTTCTCTGTATTCGCTTAAAACAATAAGCAAATCCTGACCAGTCCATTTGAACCGGTTTGTCAATAAACGGTATTTCTGCGCCCAATATTGATTGAGATAATTACCAACTCACTTTTCTCTATTTGATAAATTGACCTGTATTTCCATATCCTCAGGCTCTAGAGTCCTGTAAGTATTGAGGCTAGAGGTTTTCCGCTCTCTGGTTCCTTTTCAGATTTACGGAGAGATTTAATTATCCTGTTTCTGATGGATTTTTCACATTTCTTTATGAACTCTTATGATTCAGAAATGAGGGCAAGATATGGATGTCACTCTCTGCCTTTTATTTCACGATAAAGACTTATTGCAACCGGGCTCGTCTTCCACCTGTTGTTTAATCTGATTCCAGGAAGCTCTCCCTGTTTGATCCTAAGTGCCAGGTACTTTGTAGAGTAATCGGTGCCAGAGGCTTTCTTTGCTTCGTCCAGTGTTAATAGCTTATCACCCTCGGACCCTGTCATGTCAAGCAAAAAAATTAGCGATCTTGCCATATTTGTTACAAAGAATTCTGTCAGTCTTTCCATGCCATTACGGTGGGCAGACTCAAGAGCATCAAGATAAGCGTTCCTGTCCTGAGGAAGAATGTCTAGGAGCGGCCAGTTGTGATTGAGGAAGTGTATATTCAGCAGTAGCCTGCCTACTCTTCCGTTTCCGTCTGAGAAGGGACGTATAGATTCGAAACCAAAGTGCATTTCAGAAGCTTGAGAAAAAATATCTTCACGCTTCATTTCCATTTCTACGTAATGCTGCTCCCATTCCCGAAGTAGAGAGATAAGCTTTTCTACCCTCGGAGGAGAATACTTTGATCCTAATATTCTGACATTTACTCTTCTCCACTGACCTGCATCCAAAAGAATTCCATGAAATATCATATCATGCAAATTCAATGCACTGGTCATGTTAACCTCACCTATTTTACCGCTTACCACTTGAGCCAAAGCCGCGCGATGCTGAATTGTTTCCATCAGATCCCTTATGGGACGGTTGGGAACAGTCATGCCACTTTCAATTACTCTGGTTACTTCATCCAGTGTGAGGGTGTTTCCCTCTATTGCATTGGTTCCCCAGGTATTCAGTATGAATGATTCCTGAAGCGTCTTTTCCGGCAAATTGCGTATTGAGCCTCGATCCAACATTCTTTCCCTTAGGCGACTTAATATGTATCTATCCATTACTCATGCAACTATGCATATGAAGTATATAATCATATATGGAATGAGTCTTTTAACTTCTTATATCCATATTACAAACTCAACGTTAAGATTTATCCAGTCTCTTCAACATTTCACAGAACCAAATCTCTTGTGACGTTCTGGTAAAAACATAAAAAGTGACTATTACCATGCCTAACAGTAGAATTTGATACCAAACAGACTTCTTTTTTCCATTTACGTTTACGATGCCCCCGGGGAAAGAATGCATTTATCTGTGTATCCATTTTGTTTATTTTTGGACAGGAATATCCCTGGTTTCTCAGAACCGGCATTATGAGCTTTGCAATAGGAATAACACTGTTCATATTTGGCGTAATATCATATTATTCAGGTGTTGAATCACTTCTCTGGGGAGGTTCAGTAGGAATAGGTATACTGTTCATAATTGCGGCAATTGTAAGGCTAATTATACAGGGTGGACTGAGTGCTTACAGAAAGGCAGAGGGTTAGAGAGAGGCATTCCTGTTCTGTCCACCACCAAATGACATAATAAAGCCATCATTTAGTCACTTACCACAAAATACTTCCTCATAGCAGTTTCTATTTTGCACTATTCACTTTTTTGGGGCTATTCTTATTGCTGCTTTACTATCATTTTGGTGAGGAGGTGAATAATTTTATACCGATATACCCTTCATATTTAGATGAAGGTGAAAACGAGCATATCCATAGATAAGGAACTCTGGATGGAACTCAAGAATCTAGCATTACAGCGGGGCAATGATATAAGCTCTATCCTAAAGGATGCTATCGAAAACGAACTATGTTTGAATTTAGACAAATCCTTATTGAAATATTCCAAGTATAACAAATATGACCTCGATTTTGAACCGATTAAACCAAATGGTAAAGTTTCAGATCTGGTAAGGGGTATGAGGAATGACCGAGAAAATCGTAAATCTAGATAGCAGTGCAATACTAAAGAGATACGTGCTTGAAACCAGTTCTCAACTTATTCGTGATTAGTACAATTAAGCCTATCTGGGAAACTTTCTGCTTTTGTTTAATATTTGGAATATTGGAGAGGTTATAGGAGTATTTGACAGAGCACAGAGGCAAAAAGGATTACATGTGAACAATTAGATGAAGCTATGAGCAGATTCTAAAGTGAAACTGCGAGACTCAAGAAGATTAGTAGAATAAGGATAATCGCATTATCAGAAAGTATAATGGAAAGTAGCTGGGATGTTGTAATGAAATATCACATCTATGTTGCTGACGCCTTGCAGATTGTAAGTGCTATTGAAGTTGGATGTAACGAGTTTTACACCGGTGACAAAAAGCTTCATAAGTTAGCACTCTCCTCAGACTTAAATTCTATTTATTTGGAATGAACATTATTACCTCAAAATAAAAAAATCGTGCTTTAATTCTGGTGGACTTAACAGTTTGAGCCCGTTTTATATAAAAATTTCAAGGTGATCATTTAATTTGTAGATTGAGCACCCGTTGTTTATTGCCATTGATGCCACAATCGCATCCATCCTTGGAACTGCTTTTCCTTTTCTTTCTTCATATAGCTCCTAAAAAACAGATAGTTAACTGTCATTCTTATTATATTCCAGCGTTGATATCTGAAGGACTAAAAGAGAATCTTTAGAGTATTTTTCTATGCCGTAAAGAACTTCGTGCATGTTCACTGAGCCTAAAACTCTCATTTTCCTTTTTGAATGCTTTTAATTCTTCGTAAACTGACTTTTTTATAGAAATGGTTTTGGCCATGACGTGTGTTTATGTTTAAACATTGCATTAATTTTTACAACCTCCTCAAAAAAATTATTTTATTATATCATTTTTAATTCTCTCACCTTAAATGTTACTCAAACATGACAAACTGCAATGTCATTACGAATGAATGTGCTGCTCAGGATGCCTTGATTAAAATGAATTAAGTTACAACAATTACAAATAGGGCAATCATCAAAACTGTATTTCTGTATTTAAATTGACTAGAGAAAAAAGGATTTTAGTTTTTGACGAACTCACGAATGGGTTTTCTGCTCTGAGATTTTCTTGATAATAGAATGCCTAATTTTTTGAACCGTTTAAATCTCGTTTCTTTTGTTAAAACAGTAATTGGGTATTCGGTATTGAGCAAACATTCTTTTTTTTCTCTTTTAGTTTGATCACTTTGACTTTGAGTAAAAATGATATTTTATAAGAACTTGCTTTAGAATTTTATTCCAATGAGTGAACGTGAATTCTTTCCGTTGAGTAAACTTCAGAGTGGAAGTTTTTTCCAATCCATCAAATCCTCATTGTTCAGTGATCTGATTTCCAGTTTTTCAAGAAGATCTAAAAATAGATCGTCTTTGATTTCCCTTCCATAGACTTTATCCATAGAATGATGGAATAATGCTGATTTCAAAGCACTTGTTGTAATGGCCGACTGAAGGCCCGTTGCATTATCAGCGTCTCCCTTTATCTGCCTTGAGAAATCTCGTGATATATCATCTTTTTGTAGATCTTTAAGGAAATCATCGACTACGCTTTCAAGCATCTTGTTATGTTCTTCCGCCATTACTATCCTGACTTTGTATGTTGGTTCAAAATCAATTTTTTCATCTTTCACCTTGAACCATTTTAAAGCATCTTTTTCGAAAAATACATCTGATATTATCCTTGCCACAGACTTTGGATCAGAGAAATCTACTCCTTTTGTAAGATCATAGGTAACAAGCGATCCATCCTCTGATATCTTTCTTGAATTTTCAATAGCTGATTTGAGGTTTTTTTCTTCTGGCATGATATTCTATATTGTAATCTAGCAATATAGATATTATCCTCAAAAGGATTTAACACTGTAAGACTCAAAAAAACTTGTTTGCAGATTATCCTAACTATACGAAATTATATACTTACTGGGTTTGTTAAATTGTCTTAACTTTAAGTGATATGGGTGATTCAAGCCGTCAATATTTATTATTCAATTCATTGCATAGTGTAAGACGCAGTTAAAAGTGTCATCCTCCCATCCCTCGATAGTGCTGGATTTCTCGCCGCAAATTCTAAGAGCTAATAGTGCCAATTGTCAAATAATTATCCCCGCTTATGTTATAGAATAAAAGTGACAATACTATGTGATGGCGATATCAGGCTGAGACCGGTTGATTTAAAAAGAGACATGAATTCGTTCTTACTTTGTTATAATACTCAGAGAGTTATTTTTTATTCAGAAGGGCCAAAAGTAATGCCTTACGGTAGAGAGATAATAGAACGAATGATTAAGATACTCTTTGAAATTCATGAGAGCTATATTATAGAAATCTATAAAAAAGAAGTGTGGACCCCCATTTGCGATGCAAGTATAACTATGGAGAAGACTGCAATCACTATTGGAGTTGGAGAATATTGGGAAAAGAGATTGGGAACAAAAGTTCTTGCCATGTTGATAAGTCGAGCCAGAGAAATTGGATTGAAAAAACTTAAGGTCAGTGGAATTTATGAATACAATGAAAGAAGCCTGCGCCTATAACGTAAGGCTGGTTTCTCAGAAACAGAGCATTTTGAGGAAAATGGTTATAATTGCATAAAGATGGAGTTATTACTCTAGACCTCTGTGCTATCACAAAGAGATTGGTTGCAAAAAGATCAATTTTGTGTAGGAGTTATGAAAGTGTTTTGAAAAATTTTTTCTACAAAAATTGTTTTCGATGATTTATATTTCCATTTTTCAGGATATATATTAATATATTGCATTTATTCTTACCTAGACCACTGCAAAATTTGGATGATCTATTAATTATCTTATTAAATCCTCTTAAAACAGATAAATATATTTCTGAAATTTGTTTGAAATATGAGTATTGGTAATATTTGTTAACTAAAATGTTAAGATAACTGGAATAATAATTATCACTAATGAGTGATTATAAAAGACAGATTACCATTCAATCAGATTTAGAATTCAAAAAAATCACAGATGATATAATAAAAGTGGGAAATAAGTTATATTCACGAGGTTTACTTTACGCTACCAGTGGGAACATAAGTTCTGTTCTAAAATGTGATCCGCTTGAACTGGCAATAACTGCAAGCGGTGTGGATAAGGGAAACATGGATGCTAAGGATGTTCTAATAGTGGATTCAAGTGGAGAAGTCATTGATGGTAATGGAAAGCCTTCTGCAGAAACGTTACTTCATCTTGCTGTTATCAGAAATATGAAGGCTAAATCAATAATACATACCCATTCCATATGGTCTACCATACTATCGAGAAGATACTTATCTGAAGGATTTGTGGAACTTAACGGATACGAGATGCTGAAGGCCTTAGGAGGAAATAAAACCCACAATGAAAATGAAATTTTACCTGTATTTGAAAATTCTCAGGATATGGTGGAACTATCTAAAAAGGTTTCAAAATACCTTATAGAACATCCTAAATCCCATGGTTTTTTACTTAGTGGACACGGACTTTATACCTGGGGAAAGAATCTTAGCGAGGCAATGAGATCCCTTGAAGCTATTGAATTTCTGTTAGAGATTAGAGGAAGAGAAATAAGTTTGGAGAGGTGAATAAATGGTTTCTTTGAAGATAATTGAAAAGAATATTACAATTCATGACCCTGAAAAAGTGGCTGATTATCTTAGTAAATATGGAATAAAGTATGAGAAATGGAATTCTGATAAACTAAATTCAGAAGATGCATCGCCAGATAGAATACTTGAGGTATACAGAGAAGAAGTAGAAAGACTAAAGAAAGAAGGCGGTTATGTAACAGCTGATGTCATCGATATAAATAGCAATACCCCTGGACTTGATGATATGCTATTAAAATTCAACAAGGAACACTGGCACGATGAAGATGAGGTAAGATATACAATAAAAGGTCATGGATTATTTCATATTAACGCAGAGGATGAAGTAACGCTGTCAGTTGAGGTTGGAAAAGGGGATCTTCTTAGGGTTCCGAAAGGAACAAAACACTGGTTTGACCTATGCTCAGATAGGGAAATTAGAGCCATAAGACTATTTCAGAACAAAAGTGGATGGACTCCTTATTATACCAATAGCGGGAAAGATAAGAAATTCATGCCTCTGTGCTTTGGACCTGCGTTTATTCCTGCCGAAAATGACAGAGAAAAGGTATGACTTGCAAAATTAATATTCAGAATTATGTACTACTTGACGTAGAGGGAACCACAACGCCAGTAAATTTTGTGCACATTACTCTATTTAAGTATGCCAGAGATAGCCTAACTAAATTCCTGACAAAAAATAATAAAATCCCGGTGGTGAAAAAAGCACTATTAGAAATAGCTCAGAATGGAAGAATTAATGAAAATGGTGAATTTTCCCCCGATGAAAAAATTGTCGCTTATATTGAAAGGCTTATTGATCTGGACAGCAAAGTTGGGGCACTGAAAACGCTGGAAGGACTTATCTGGCAGGAAGGCTATGAATCTGGAGAACTGAAGAGTGAGGTATACGATGATGTGCCAGAATCTTTAATTAGATGGAAAAAGTCAGGAAAAAAGGTTTACATATATTCATCAGGCAGTGTACTGGCACAAAAACTACTATTTAAATACTCTAAATTTGGCAATTTGACAAAATACATTGACGGATACTTTGATACGGAAATAGGACCTAAAAAAGATGTTAAAAGTTATGTTAATATTTCTAATAAATTAGGAGTTTTGCCTGAAAAAATTAGTTTTATAAGTGATTCGATAGATGAAGTAAGTTCATCACGAAATGCTGGCATAAATTCAATTCTAATAAACAGAGGAAATGAAGTAGACGATACAAATCCTGTGGACTTCATAATTGATTTTAGAAGCCTGTGCTGAACCGCCTAATCGCATATTGTTAGAGATTCAGTATCTTTAGGATAATATGTAATTACTTCAGGCCCGTCTTCATGCATGACGACAGTATCTGAATGTCTGAATCCTCCTAAGCCCTTAACATATATTCCTGGTTCAACTGAAAATGTCATGCCTGCCCTTATTTTTTCATTCTCTCCTACATCCAGAAATGGTGCCTCATGACCTTCAAGACCAATGCAATGGCCTGAATGGTGTAATCTATACTGAAGCACATCGTTCTCTTTTGCAAATTCTATTACCTTTCTATCAACTGCACTGAACTCCTTGCCTATTTCCAGAGCGTCTATTGCGACCTTTTGCATTTCCACTGCAAGCTTGTGGAACCTCCTTGTCCTTTCATCTGGCTTTCCCACGAATAAATTTCTCTCGATTTCAATATGATAACCATCAATTTCCCCACTGGCTCCAGAACCGAGGATATCACCCTTTCTGATTTTCCTATTTGTAAATAGGGAATGTGGGTAATAGGAATGTTCTCCAACCTGCCCCCTAAATCCTGCACCTATTTCCATTGGGGAATTAATTGAAGGCCTTGTATCCATCCCAAATGCATACATTGCCATTTTATTTGCTTCAGATGAGGCTTTGTATGAGATTTCAAAATCAAATTTTCCTGGTTCTATATATTCTTGTAAAAGATTATGTGCGAGGTTCCCCCACTTTGAGCTTTCCCTCATAATCTCTATTTCCTCATCCGACTTGATCTTTCTCATATTGTAAAGATCCTCTGATATGCTTAAAATGGTGAATCCTTTTACGATTTCATCGACTGGAATTGGCTTAAATCCCCATCCAGAACTGTAGAATGAAGGATTGTCTACACCAATCTTTTTCTCCTTTACGATATTTTTTGTCCATTCTCCAAAGTACTTCAGTGGATGCTTATCTCCAGGATAGTCGGGATATCCATAAGAATCCTTTATATTAGGACACTGACCAAGTACATGTTCCTTTTCCATTACGGGACCAAAAAAGTGTATATCCAGATTCTTATCTATTAGAAATGCTGCTGGTCTTTCAGTGGCAATGTAAAAATAATCTGCAAAATACTTGAATGATGTGGTTCCAGAAATATATATTGCGTCAAGATCCTTCTCGCTCATCAATTTACCGAGCTTTTCAACTCGCCTTTTCAGTTCTCCCTTAGAAATCCTTATCATGAGTTAATAATCCTTTTTAGGATTTATAGATTTCCGCATTTACCATAAGAGATGAATTTATGAATGCTAATATATTTAAAGTAAAAAAAATAATATCGAATAATTATAAAATTATTTAGTGATCAGAGAACAATTTTACGGTTCTTGTTATCTATTCCTGAAGAATCATTTCGGCATGGGCAGTGAATTTAATCTTGCTTCCGACCATTACCTTTCCCGCCTCTATAACCATATTCCACTTGAGCCCGAATTCCTCTCTGACTATTTCACCTGAAACGGTTATTCCTGCTCTTGTTTTACCATATGGATCCTTTATTATTCCTTCAAGGTCCCCATGGAAAGTTATCTCTTTAGTTACATCTCTAATCGTGAGATTTCCCTTGATAATATATTCGCTTTCCCCCTTCTTGCTTATAGACGTGCTCTCAAACCTAATTTCTTTATATTTTTCTACATCGAAGAAGTCTGGTGACTTTAGGTGATTGTCCCTATCATTATCTCTTGTACTTATCGACGAGGGATCAATTGTCACTATTACCTTTGTGCTTTCCGGAGTCTTATCTGACCCAAATGCCGTTATTTCAAAACTTCCAAAGTTCCCCTTGACTGTTGATATCATCATATGTCTTGCTGAGAACTCAATCTCCGAATGTGCCTTATCAGATATCCATTTCATTTGTTTCTGTGTTTCCATATAAGGGTATCAAAAATACATTAAAATACTTATAGTTACTTGCAATACATTAGATATCATGATGAATACAGTAAATAAGAATCAGGAAATTTGCCCTATAGTTGAGACAATAAAGGTAATTGGTGGTAAATGGGAGCTTACAATTATTAGGTATCTATCGGACAGACCTATGAGATTCAATGAATTACTCAGGAATGCTCATGGGATAAGTTCCAGGACATTATCAAGAATCCTCAAGATTCTAATGGAAAAGGGGCTAGTTAAGAGAGAGCTCATTTCGCTTCAGCCTGTTGTGGTTCTATACTCACTGACTGAATCAGGAAGCGAGATAAGGCCTGTAATAGATGCACTCAGGAAATGGGGTGAAAAATACATTACCTCTGGGGAAAACACCATATATTAATTTTTCTTTGAAATGTAACTGGTCAGTCTAATGTGCAATAGATTTATCCATATCCGGTGTTATCAACCGAAAGATCCTTATATGGCTAATGCATTATATTAATAGAATGATTAAACTGCTTGCAGAAACGCCCAGGGATCAGGAGATCATAGACAACCTGCAGCGTTCTCTGGATCAATTCAAGAAACACATGGAAAATCGCATCAAAGAGCTCAGGGAGGAATTTGAGGAATACAAGAAAAGGCATCCTGCCACTGTTGGCGTAAAGAACGGAAAGACATATGATATAGCAAAATTGAAGGATGCTCCCTCTGGCAATAAGATCATTCAGGAATTGCCGGAGAAAAGAAAGCCCGGAGCACAGCCCAAGCACAAGGGGCATTTCAGGATCAGGTCGAGACCAACGGAGAGGGTGATAATGCACCTTGATCTCCATGAGTGCCCGGATTGCCATTCATCCCTGAGACGAAGGGGAACTCGAAATCGCATAATGGAGGATATTCCTGTCATAAAACCGGATATCATAGAGTACAGCATGGACAGATTATACTGCAAAATGTGCCACAGGATGTATGAACCAGATATACCTGAAGCACTCTCCGGTGCAACACTTTCCATCAAGGCCATGCTCACAGTGGCATATTTCCGGATTGGTATGAGGATGGGCATTGAGAACACTGCATCAACAATGATGCAGGTCTTCGGCATAAGGATATCTGAAGGTGAGATACAGCACATACTGTCACAGCTTTCTGGCACACTTGGAGTGGAATATGAAAATCTTCTGATAGAGATAAGGAATGCACCATCAAGGCACATGGATTCAACCTCATGGAAGATTGGTGGGAATCCATACAATCTATGGACATTTCTCACGAAGGGAGAGGCAATATTCCTTGTGTCAAAGGGCAATGGCCATGAGGTTCCCATGAACACGCTGAAGAACCACAGGGGTATAGACATTCATGACAGGCATTCTGCATTCGAAACCCTCGCTTCGAAAACAGGCAACGATCAGCAGTACTGCTGGTCCCATATCATATGCGACGCAAAGGAACTCGAGGAATTCTATGGTGAAGAAGGTGCAAGAATAAAGAGGGCACTGCAGGCAGTATACGATGATGCAAAGAAATTCCATGGTCATGGCACCATGGATGATGTGGAGAAGCTTTACCACAAACTTACCTTCCTTCTGGGTTCTGGTTATGAGCATAAAAAATCAAGGAGATTCGTTGAAAACCTCCTGAAGCGAAAGAAGGAGTGGCTATTCCAGTTTGTCATAAATCCGGATGTTGAATCAACAAACAACAGGGCTGAAAGGGCTTTGAGGCCTTCTGTAATATACAGGAAAACATCAGGTGGATCCAGATCGGAGAGAGGTGCAGAGATATACACAACACTGCATTCCATATACTACACATCAAAGCTGAGGAAGAAGAACTTCATCAGCGATACGCCAGAACTGATCAGAAGAAAGGCTAAACCGGGGTAATTGGATCTGGCACTTCAGACTGACCAGTTACGATAAAGCATAAGAACTACAGGAACGCTCCAATTTACTTCAGGCACTGTGACTTGAATCTATGCCAGTGAAACCAAATAATACTAAGTTTATTGCAATTTCAAAATTCTGATGGGACTCTTTTTCTGAAAAATGTTCATAGCCTAAGAATATGAATGTAGATG
>JAKBGP010000313.1 GCA_021833045.1 Thermoplasmata archaeon | reverse complement strand
TTTTAATCTTCTTCTCATTGAGTAAATTGCATCAGCAGAATTTAGCATGCTGAATACTGCGGGCTTTTCTGGGTCAGGCATTCAGCCGATATATGGTTGTGAAATATATAAACCAGTTTGGAAAATTTTTACAAACCACTGTAAATAAGTGAAGTGTAAGATGTGAATTGTAGTGTACAGTTGCAGTTTTTACAGAGTAATGTAATTTTATTCGTTTCCATGATAAATACCTTTAGAAGATATTTAACCATGGTTAAATCAAGAAAATTTAACAGAATAGCAAGCAATAGTGGTGGTGGAGCAAAAAGCAATAGAGTCGCAATTTATATCGACTTTCCCAATGTTTGGGCAAGATCCAATTCCAGAGGAAAGAAAGTGGATCTAGATCTCATAAGGCTAATAGCCAATTTGCACGGAGAGGTGGTTTCTTCAAAGGTATACCTCACCATAAGAGTAGATGAAAAGGTAAATGAAAAGATTCTAAATTTCGAAAGAAAGGGCTTCAGAGTTGTTTCTCGATTAGTTCCGAAAACAGACTTTGGTGAAAAGAAAGATATTGACACATATCTGCTAACAGATCTATTGGTAGACACATTTACTCTTGGTATAGATACACTGATCGTGGTTAGTGATGATTCAGATTATGCCCCAGCAATCGCAAAAGCCCTGGAGCATGGAAAAGAAGTTATTTCGGTGGTAAGCTCCATTCAAAATGCGAAAATAATTGCATTTGCCTCTTCTGACTATTATGAATTAGCTGAAATCGAAGTTATTGAGGACGAACTGAGGAAAGATGATATCGTCCTTGGCAACACACTTGAAACCTTTGCGATAGAAAATAGGACATTTTCCGACATTACAGTTTAAGAGAGGGATGCGTTTTGGTAAAAAAGTACTCAAATTTTAAACAAAAACTTTGGAAAATTGGTAACTTCTTTGCAGATAAGCCAAAAATCCTAATTGTTATTCTTGTCATTTTAATACCAAGTCTTGGTTATCCACTCTTGAGCCTTAACCAAACTGTGATTCATGACAACAATACAATCAAGAATGAAACCCAGCAAATTGATATTTTTAAAAATACCTCCAAATACACACTTATGCAGGAAGTGAAGACAGATAACGCTACAATTCACTACTTAATGGGCGAACTTAATTCTTCAAAATCAAATGTAACTGAATTGAAAACTGAAATAAGCTCACTGCAGAACCAATACAATCAACTAATAAAAATTCTAGAATTAAGCGATACTGAGAATCTCTATAGTAGTAGCTCCATTGAACTGGGGCCGGCAGAGTATTATTCTAAAGTTTTTAATTTCCAATATTCTGGGTTTATAGTCGTGTCCGTTAGTTCTGATCAGCCTTTTGGTATTGAACTTACCAGCACTACATATCCAATATCTCCGGTTAAATATAGTGGTTCTGAAAACTCAAAATATAGCTTTACCATATCAGTTATAGGAAACTTAAACAGTAGTTCAGACTACACTTTAACTATACAAAATCAAGCGCTAGATGTTTTAGGATTAGGATATTCCTCAACTTCTAGCATAACGGTTAGTTATACATTTTAATGGTAATTTATAGAGTATGGCTTAACTTAATATCCTCTATAACATAATTTTTTCATTTGATAGGAATAACCGCCAGTCACAATTATACCTTGATTTTACTAGTTCTATTTATTTGCCATTAAATTCAAACCTTAAGTCTGACAGATTGCAATGTACGTAGTTTATTTCCGTGTTATTTAAATTCCCCTCAATGAGAAAATAATCCAATTTTTGTCGCTTTTGGTAGTTGTACGTTTATGTGTGTAAACGCTGGTTGAAAATTGTGCATTTTCGCCGGAATAAAACTGATCCAGGTCGCCGGTTTAATTTTGATCCACTTCCTCAGGATGAAGAGGGTCATAATTGTACGGCTTGGAGGACTGGCGCATGATCAGGAACATGAAGGATGGAGGTATGAGCAACAGGGAGATCGCAAAGGAACTTGGCATATCCAGGAACACTGTGAGAAAGATGCTCAATGCTTCCACAGTCAATGAGCATTCTCACAGGCAGAAAACCTCAAAGCTTGACCTTTACAGGGACAGGATAAGGGACATGATCGATAAGCACAACCTCTCTGCCATCAGGATCCTTGAGGAAATACGCAAGCTTGGATACGACGGGGGATACACCATCCTGAAGGATTACTGTGCCACGGTGAGAAAGGATCGGAGGATACCCGCTGTCTACCGTTACGAAACTGATCCAGGAAAGCAGGCTGCTATCCAAGAATAAATTTCCCCCCGAAATAATTGAGCAGGAAGAACAGATGATTAACCTCGTTGAATTCATTGTTTACTCCACATGCTTTGGACTTGCACTCGCAGCCAGATTCTCATCTGATAGGGAGCTTTCAAAGACATACCTGCGTGATGTGGAAGGCCTTACCGGCAGGATACCTATTCCTGACCTTCAAGCTATGATATATCTGGAGACAGGGTCTTCCTATTCAAGCATAGGAATGAGGTTAGAAGCTCTTAGAAACTTTGCCCATGGCCTGAAGTATCTAGAAAGCCTTGATAGATATGAAGCAGCTGATTTCCTTATGGAGGATATAACTCACTACGTATCGGAATCTTACTCGAGGAACAACGATGACGAGCTCATCACTATGTACGTGAATGCTGTCA
>JAKBGP010000312.1 GCA_021833045.1 Thermoplasmata archaeon | reverse complement strand
TCTATTGTGGAAATTTAGACAATTTTTCCCCAAATTATTCCAGAAATAGAAAGCCATAATGCAAAATGAATTCCACCTCATAATTTATTCCAACGCATTTTTGTAAATCTCAAAACTTAACAGAGTACAGCGTTACTTTCAGAAATTTGTATTTTTAGGTCAAAACTCTCTATATCATTTTTGCGACTTAGACTGAATTTGAG
The DNA here is from genome assembly GCA_021833045.1 of Thermoplasmata archaeon. The sequence continues at coordinate 2,492 of JAKBGP010000312.1, read as the reverse complement.
TGTGACAGTATTTGTTGATTAATTTAAGATTTAGTTTAATCTAGTATCTCATCTTGTTGTTGGTTTGAAAAAATAAAATGATTTTTTTATCTTTGCTTAAGAAATAAATTCTAAATATTTAGATTAAAAAATTATAATAGGCTAGACATGATTTAGATCTGATTTAAAATGGATACAACGTTCAGGGCACTCGCTGAAGTACACGGAGTTATTGGAGTCCTGTGGATAATTATGATATTCTGGTTTTATACGGCAGTTTCAGCATATTTATCTTCTCCCTCTGAAGAAAGGGCTGGTAGATTGATGGTTTCCGGTAATGTTTCAAGAATGATGGGTGGTCTTGCCATATTATTAGGTATTATAGTGGCTGCCCTGACTGGATATTTGCATGCTTCTTTTAGCTTTAATTCTACAGGTGGTATACTGCTTTCCATTGGCATCCTTTTTGCCATCGTATCATATGTGATATTCGGTGAGGGATTTGCGATGAGACTTGCGAAGCATATTAATCCAGAAAAGGGAAAGGATCTTAAGAAATACGTGACTCTGGAACTTACTTTTGCAGTTTTAACACTTATATTCATGGCACTTGGTGCCATTTATTAAAGTAATGTTAAACTACTACCTCAATAATTTCGCAATTTCCAATCTTTCTCTTTCTAAAATCTTCTCCGGTAATGATTTCGATCATTATTCCTATGGTCACCCCGTGTGAGACCACAACCGTATTTTTATAATCACTTTTTCTAAGATCGTTTATAAATTGGCTGGCTCTATCAAACTGACTCTTGAGTGGTTCCATTCCATCTACAGGTAGATCTTTGCCTATTATATCTAGAAGATTAATGTTCATCGATAATAACTGTGATACTTCCAACGATGTTTTACCTTCTATCTTCCCCAGTCTTCTTTCACGTAGTCTTGGATCTCGTATTATATTCTTTAATCCTGTCCTAGCACTAATGAATTGTGCGGTTTCATATGCCCTTTTGAGATCACTTGAATATATGGCATCTATGGGCTTATTTTCAAACTGCGATGAAGCATCTAAAGCTTGTTTTTTACCTTCTTCCGACAGACCAATGTCAAAACTCCCCTGCCATCTTCCCTCCCGGTTCCACTCTGTTTCACCGTGTCTTACAAAATAGACTTTCATCTTCTACACTGGAAAAGACCTCAATATAATTTAATGTTTTTCGCCTTTTGTAAAAGAACATAAATTACAAAACCTCAGTTATGGACAAAATATTCTTAAAAAAATAAAGATTGAGATTTCCCAGATTATCTTTATTTCAGTGTTTATCCGAAAGTCCTAGCCAGAAATTCTTTTCCAGATCAAGTATTCCTTTTGCTCCCTTGAAAAATTTCTCCCTTGCATCTGGATCACTCTTGTGAGTTCCAAGAACATCTTCCATTGCCTCTTCGTGGTGTTCTTCAAGTTCTCTGTGAAATGTGAAGTACTCTATGTCAACACCCTTGAATTCAGGATGTTTCTGCGTGAAGATTTTGAAACCTGAAAGTATTTTGTCCCACATTGGAATAGCCATATTTTCAAGACCAAATTCCGCTCCAAGTGCTTCATAGTAATCTGATGAAAAATAGTTTCTCATACCGTCTAGCCAAGCCTTTGTTGTTGGTAGTTGCTTAGCCTTAACAAGGGATGTGGGTTCCATATTGAGACTTCTAAGGTACTTTCTGTATAAAAGTTCATGTCTCTTGGTTGGATCCATATCACCGAGTTCTGAAACGAGAATAGTTGTAAGGTTAGCAGCATCTGACTCATCTGGAGTGTTAACCAGCAAGGTTGAGAGAATTGCTGGCCACTCCCTGGTAAAGTGGAAGAATTCCACAGAAAAACGTTTAAATTCTTCTACACTAATATCACCTTTTGCAAATCTGTTTATGAACTCATTGTCTATGGCGCTATGCTTTTTTACAAACTCATATGTCTTCTTATAGAAGTTATTTTCATTTACCTCTTCAGATATCATAATTTTACATGTCAAATGCCTTATAAATATATTTCTGACCTTAATAAGGTCAATTATCTATTAATTATACTAAATTATTTATATAAATCAAATATTGTAATGCTTTCATTCCTAAAATTAAAGGATTCAGCATAATGTGCTTTATCCCATAATTTGTTTATTTCCTCAATACTAAGAAAGTAATCCGATTTTCTCCTCATTTCATTCATGCAGATCTCGATAAAAGATGACCCCATGACAGACTGTTCCACGAAGGTCCTGTAATTTTCAAGTTTATCTATTGAAAATCTTACCAGTTTCCCACCTACAACTAAGTACAGAATACCATTTCTTTCCTCACATATTAGAATGTTCCTGTAATCATAATATGATCCGGACCCTTTCATTTTCAGATTTTCAAGACTATTTCGCATGGAGTCTCTGTTGCAAAATTTTTCATATAGTATTCTGCCCATATTTCTCCCACATAGAAAAATCAATTTTAAAGAACTGTAATTTACG
>JAKBGP010000311.1 GCA_021833045.1 Thermoplasmata archaeon | reverse complement strand
CTAATGAATGGAATATATCAACTCCGAAGAGTTAAACTGAATTAATCCAGCATTCGTTGTCACTAACTAATATGCCAGAATTTAGATCCATCTGTGTAAACTGGATTCCGCTTTTCTCAGAGGACATTTGCAATCTTTGATCCATGATCTGGGCATTTTACCCTGGTTCTCGAAAATGCGTTTATGCTTTGTACTAGAAGAAACTAAAATATCTTCACTCCATCATTATAATGTCATGGACAGAGGATAGTGAAAAGCATTCGAGGAATAGGAATCTTAATTCCATTATAGAACCTATGCGATTATTTATCAATGCTTTTATTTGATCAAAATTTATTGAGATTACGCGTCAGCTATTGTCTGAAAGTGTGACGTAGGAAAAGTCTCCTTTAATCCATGAGGAAGGAAATGACGAAATAACATAAATTATTCAATATGATTCGATGAGGCAACCTTTTATTGCAATCAAAACCTCTCTCTTTTTAATCTTATTATCCCTGTGAATGCTCACATCTTTCTCTTTATAATAGCATGTCTTAATTTACTTTTATAAATCCCGGAAACACACCAGACTACTAAGAAAGGGCCGGGTCCGGGAATTGAACCCGGGTCCGGGGATCCACAGTCCCCAAGGATATCCCCTACCCCAACCCGGCCATGTGACACTGTAATTCTTTAAGATATTTTAATCATTCCCAGCGATTCCATCTAAAATGCAGAAAAGACATATTTAAAATGTAATCATATGGGTACTTATGCTTCAACTTAACATTATTGACTCAGAACTGGAACTCGTACCTGAGGAGATGTGTGACGATTATCAGATCAGAAAGATTGCTAATACTAGAAACAAAAGACCAGAAGATATTATTCTTGATTCCAATTATATGCATGGTGCAATAGATAGAGCTTTTCCGGGAAAATCTAATAGAGTGGGAAGGCCAGACATATTTTATCACCTGTTGAACGTGACTCAGGATTCCATTCTAAACAGATTGGGCTATCTGGAAACTATAATTCATACAAAAAATGATGAGATCATCAGAATAAATAAGGAAACCAGGATCCCAAAGTCTTATAATAGATTCATTGGTTTGATGGAGAAACTATTGAAGAATGGCAAAGTAGAGTCCCCAGATGGAAAAATCCTTATGAACGTTGAAAAGGGAAAGTGGGATTCTATGATCCATAATAGTTACGACAGCATATTACTTTCTCCGAAAGGTGCAAAAATAAAACCAAGCAATGTATTCACTAGGAAAACCGATTTCAGCGTTTTTATAGGAGGTTTCTCTGAAGGTGATTTTATGAGTCCTGTATACAAGAAGTTTAATCCAATTTCCATATTTGACGATGAACTGACCATATGGACAGTAGGCTGGGAAATACTTTCCAGTATGGAAACATTGGAGGGAATCAGATAGATCATTAAACCTAAAATTTATTACTATTCTAACTATTAGGGTTCGAAGCGGGTGTGGTGTAGCCTGGTAACACGCGAGCTTGCCAAGCTCGTGCCTCGGGTTCAAATCCCGGCACCCGCATAAGTGTAAAAGTGTGATGCGACAAGTTGTTATTAGTTTTTAATACATTTTTTGTTGTTTCGTAACCATCAATAAAGTTACCCCGTATCATTTTCTATAATTTTCAATACACATCTTATTAATAAAAAAATTATCCAAGTACCGTCTTTATATATTACATTGATTTTGATATAAACATTAATTAAATTAAGAATAAGATAGATTTAATCTTTACAAAATAATCGTAATCAATAAATATTCAATAAATATGGAACTGCTGTGATCTAAAATGTTATTTTTATCTGATGAAGTAACCAATATTGGAGAACGTAACCACTCAGACTTTAGTTTCTCATTCAATGAAGATAAGTTTCCACATATAAGCACTTTCGGTGACCAAATACTTGAATCTGAAAGAACCGATTATAACAGGATATTCAAACTTGTTAAGAAAAGCGTAAAGAATATTCTAGGGAAGGAACGAACTGGTTTGGGGTTAGCCCTATCAAACCTCCCAAACACCATAGGTGCCTACTGGCAACTTGGAGGAAATTATATAGTTCTCAATGAAACTATAGTTGGGTATATGCGTTCAGCCACTCAATCAACAAAAGAATTTAATTCATTCCTCTTCACAGTTCTTGCACATGAATACATTCACTCTGTTGGATATGTTGATGAGATGGAAGCAAGGAGAATGACAGCCTTTGTAACAAAGATGACCTTTGGAGAGGATCATATTGCAGCTAGAATTGGAGCCTCTGACCTGTGGCACCTTTATCCTAGCCTTCTTCTCTTACCCAGTGGAGACGGAAGTAAAATGAAGATTGTAAATAATTTTGACTCTGATGCCACTTCTTATATTACATAATTGCTAATATCTGGTTAATTATATCACATTATGAAACTGGATAATTTTACTTTTAAGAACAGAATTGAAAAGCTAAGAAGGAAAATGGATGAGGCTTCAGTTGAGGCTTTTCTAATTCCTCCGGGTGCAAATTTCACCTACTTCACGGGAATGGAAGCTGAATCAATGGAGAGACTGACTCTCCTGATTGTAGATGCCGACAATTTTACAGTCGTCTGTCCTTCTTTAATGAAGGAACAGATAATTGAAGAAACCCCTATAAGAAATATATTATCATGGAACGATGATGATAATCCATATAATATG
>JAKBGP010000310.1 GCA_021833045.1 Thermoplasmata archaeon | reverse complement strand
ACCTATTCCCTTCTCCGTGGCTATTATCATTACTACTCCAAGTATCATTGATGCTATGTCAATATCAGCAAATGGGTTTGTGGTAAGGCTGAGATTTAACTTATATATTAGTGATAATCCGTAAATTACTATTCCCCAGACGAAAAGGAGCCACCCTACCTTCCCGATGATCATCTTTTTGTGATTGTAATAATAGTCATTCAGTATACCCAGGATGAAACCGAATGACACCATTACAACACCGAAATAGCCTGTCATCAGCAGTATTTTTGATGTATACACAATTGGATTGAAATATGTTATGTGGAATGGCCCTATGGTTGTGGGCAGTATGGCGAAGCCGAAGAAGCCGTTGAATAGAATCCCTACAATTATGGCCACAATTGAACCCGGAAGCATTGCCTTTGCCAGTATCTGAAGCTGATAGGGTGAGAATATGGACGTGATGAATCCAGTCATCTTTTTTGGAAGTGGCTTCTTGGGTCCAGTTGAATTGATTCTTTTTATAAGCCAGAGCGATAGTAGAAGTATTACTATTCCAAATCCCCAATCACCTACCATTATACCGAAGAATATGGGGAAAACTATGGCAAATATTATGGTGGGATCTATCTCAATATCCTGAGGTAGTGAATAGAAACGTATGAATGACTCAAACAGCCTGAATCTCCTTGGATTATCCTGTAGTGTTGGACCTATTTCATCTGTTTTTACCCTTTCTATGATGCAGAGATGATCAGCTTTCCTTTCAACGGCATCTGATATCTTCTGGAATTTGGGTTCTGGAACCCAGCCCTCCATAACGAATATACTCTGGGAAGATGGCATCTTCATTGCTGCTTCTATCTTCTTTGCCTCTATTTCCAGGGCCTCCCTGACAGAAACTATTTCTGAATAATGCTTATCGGATAGCTCACCTATACCTGTTTCCAATTCGCTTATCTTCTCGTTTATGTTCTTCTTGAGATTCAGAAGATCATCCCTGATCTCCCTGGGCTTTCCACGCATCTGCATTATATAAATTGCCTTTCCAGACTGAGAACCAATGCTCTGGGCGAACTCCTTTTCTCCACTCTTGGGCATTGAAAGCACCGTGTTTCCGTTAACCCTGTTTACAATGTAATTTTCCCCTATCTTTCCCTCGTATTCTCCCTGGATTAGATAGGATGAGATCACAGAATTGTTAAAACAGGACATATCCACATCAAGTGATTCAAGAGGTTCCACAATTTCAAGTCTGTTATCTATGCTCTTCAGCTCCGTTTTCAGGTCATTTATGGAATTGACAGCAGTTCTCAGATCTTCACCGATCCTTATTGATTCAGCTGCGGAGATTATTTCCTGCACGCTTGAAAATTTTCTCTTTCCAGTTATTTTCCTTGGAGGCAGGAGATTTTCCATTCCCCTGATCTCATTCATCAGTTCTATTACCCTTCCTCTTCCCTCTATCTCTGTCGAGGATTTCATTCCCTCCTTATAGGAATCCGTAACGTCCTCAAACTGAATGGATTTCATATCATGTAGAAGTGTAAGTAGACCTGCGGCCTTCTCCCTGTAGGCAATTATCCTCATCCTTGCCATTGGCACCGGCTTAAAACCCATCTTTAGTCACTCACATAATCCTTCATAATGCCAAGTAGCATATCCACAGTACTTTTACTGTCAATGTTCAGCTTGATTCCAGCCACCTTTTCGTTCTCTTCCCTGACTTTTTCCTGCATCAGCTTATCAAATTCGGCCTTCTTTTCCTTCAGTGCAAGTTCATACTTTATCTGGAGGCTGTCTTCAAGATCCTTATATTCCTTCTCTGTCTTTGCCTTTTCAGACTCTGTCATTTCCCTGCATTTCTGCTTTTCTTCCTCTATTGATCTGTTAACAGATTCTTCTGTTTCCCTTATCTTTTTGATCTTATCAATTCCATCTGCATTCATAATCTCACCAGTGTAAAAAGTACGACAACAATTATTATGATCCTTATGGGAAACATGTATTTCCTAAGGGTGAACAGGATCAACTGCTGTCTGTTCATTTCGTTAATATTATACTGCCTGTAATTCCCCCTCCTTATTTTTGTCCTCCTCCTCTGATATCATCTTCTTCTTGACAAATTTAAGAGTTGTAAACGTGTCTCTCTCAAGTTCGTCAAGTCTCATTCTTATATATTGTGACTGGCTCTTTAACTTTGGTATCATAACAAATTCAATGGCGTTTGACCTTCTCTTTGTCTTATCAATTTCCATAAGAAGCCTTCTCATGGATTTCTCCTTCTCCACTACCTCCACAAGACTTCGGAACAGACGATCATATGCATCTATGGCATCGTCTATGGGTGCAGGAACAGAAATGGCCCTAAATCGTTCTGTAAGAACGGCCTTTTCCATCATTATGCCCAGTTCAGGTATCCTCACGCCCATTACATTTCTCGCCTTTAAGGTTACATCAGCAGACCCTGACATGAAACCATAACTCTCGACCTTCATCCTTCCTTCCCTGACCTCTGCAATGGCCATTTTTTCCAGTGCATTCTCAACTTCTTTTCTTAAGTTCTCCCTCATGCCCCTTAGATCCTTTGCCATCTTCAGGAATTCCATTATGAGTGCTGATCTTTTCATCTTAAGCAGCTCATATCCCCTCTGTGCCAGCTTAATCCTCTTCCTTAGCTGGATAAGCTCGATTCTGGTCGGTTTTATGTTAAGGTCTGCCAAT
>JAKBGP010000309.1 GCA_021833045.1 Thermoplasmata archaeon | reverse complement strand
GATACTCAAGGCTTATGGCGTCGAAGTGCTGGACTCAGAAAGCAAGGAACCTATGCCAGTAAAATGTGCAAGATGTGGATCTCTGAATCCATCCAATGCAAACTACTGCCGTCAGTGCTGGCTTCCGTTAACGATTGAAGCGACGCTTGAACTCAAGGAGAAGGAAGAACACATCCAGACAGAGCTGGAGAAAAGAGGCATGATAGACCCAAAGATCAAAGCACTAATCGAGAACATGCCGGAAACCGAACGAACCGGGATACTCGCTTCAATCATCGAGCTCGCTTTGAAGGATCGCAGCCAAAATGAATCTGGTAAGTAAATTCAATAAATATCCTCTAGGAAAACACTTTTGGACAATTTAATTACCATTGAAACTCATTCTTAATTCAAAGTCAATGAAAATATCCTGTAAGGGCTAATCAAGAAGATTAAGTTCTTCAGCCCTCCTGACAAGCAATTGAAATTTCGGTCAGAGCCAGAAAGGAATAGCTCCAGTTAGATTGGGTGGCTTGATCCCTCTTAATGCAAACCATGCTATCTGGTCACTATAATGTATCGTAACTGGAAGTCTTGGGGGAATAGTTGATCCATAATGTAATTCGGTCAGTGAAAGAATGGTTCTTATAGCCTGATCCATTTGAAGGTCTCCATACTTTATTCTTACTTTCAGGGGTCTCGGAGTTACACCGGCGAATGGGGGCGGAGAGGATACAACGAGTGAGCTGTTCTCGCCTAACAGAAATACCGCTCCTTTTCTTGGCGCATTTACAATTCCATTGTCAATCTCGTATATCCTTGGTGATTCTCTTTTTATAATCTCCAACAGGGAAAATTCTGAACCAATTGACTTTCCCCAGTCCCTCAAGGTATTGATTTCATCGCCACGAAAATATCCATCACGATGTACAACCACTTTTTTACCCTTAAATTCACTAACTGGGAAAAGACTTCGCATGACATTAGATGGAACAGTTTCTCCCTCTAAGGGAGAATCGTGAATAACATACCTGAGGAAATTTCCGTCATTGAAGTATACTCTTGCTATGGCAGCAGCATTGTTAGAACCTGGGAGACGGCTTTTTCTTTGCCGTGCAATATCTATACCCACAACAATATCACAAAATTCTAGTGGTTTAGAAAGTGCATATGGAATGTTACCTGTTTTTCCTAAAATCCCTAGGATTATGTTAAACACAGCGTATGAATTTCTCAACGTCTTGTAGGTTACAACTTGCCCACCAATTCCCCTGGTTATAGTAAGACGTTTAAAATTATGGTAAATGCCATGGTCCTCTATTTCACCATCTTCATCAAAGTAATCGGGTAAGACGCATAGAACAAGGTCAATTCTTTCTCCCGTGAGTGAGTCTAGTTTTTTTTCAAGATCTGAATCATCAGCAAGCTCAAATTGCAGGACTTTTCTTATTATCATATTGAAAGATAATGCCTTCATTTCAGATTTTGTAGATTCAAGGAATTTATCTATAATAGTCTTATCAACTGAATTTTCTGGATAGAGCACTGCAATGTTGATTTCATTGTTTGCCAATTGGCTTGATGTCTTGTAAAGTCCAAATTTCTTTAAACCAGGTTTTATGTGCTTGAAATCATAAGACTGCCCGTGACCAATAACAACTGGTTCCTCAAATGGCAGTTTAAACATATTGGGAAATAGATCAGGACTATTCAGTGAGTCAAAAGCTTCTCCAATAACACTTTTACCGCCCAACATTTTCTCATTAATCAGTTTTCTAACAGACTGAATCATTTTATACCTTTCACTAGGGCTTATCTTTGTATAATATGAGAGATCCTTTGAGGACACATTAAATTTTGAGCAATTTTGCATAGTTAGTATTATCTCCAGAGAGTTTGCTGTATAGTCGTATCTATTTTGGCCTCTTCTAATCGCCAAGACTTCCGTATCGTCGGGTGCAGACTTTATTGAGTTTATTGTTAGCTCATCTTGTGCCAAATTTTGTAATCTTTCTCTCTGATCCCTCAAGGTACCGACTTTCTCTACAACCTCTCCTTTCATTGACTGATGCTTCACCTTTACGTAGAGACCCATTGGGTCCTTTTTGTTCCTAATATAGTTATCCAAGTCTTGATCGAGTAAAATATTAGAGCTAATAGATATAGATACTGATGGCTTATTTCCTATGACAAATGCACCGAAATCTACTACCCTTTTAATACTTGCATTTTTTATCTTGATTCTGCTTTTATTTAAGGTTGCATTCAATTCATTATTGAGTCCAGTATCTGAGAACATTGCTTTTGCGACAAGTGCAGAGATGTCATTTTCTTTTGGTTCATATCCTTCAATCTTCTTTATTGTTCGCACATTTACAAAAGCACTGTTTTTTGATTTCCAAATTTCTATTAAAAAGTCCCTCAATTGCTGCTCGGTCACAGATTTGTCAGAAAGTATTCTACCAAAATTTGATGTCCAGTGCCCGCCAAATTCTTTCCTTAGGCGATAGGCGAGTTTTCCTGATACCGAATTCTTATTATCAGAAGTATCCAAATCATATGCGTACATAACCGGGACAGCACTCGGCTCGATTGGAAAAATATCTACAGTTAACATTAGTGCCCTACTGCATTTAGCAACTTAAATTTTGCCACAAGTATTATAACTAAATCAAGAGGCGTGTTTATTAGCATGTGAGTGCCCAGAATATTGACTCAAGCGATGAATTAGCATTTTGCTCATCC
>JAKBGP010000308.1 GCA_021833045.1 Thermoplasmata archaeon | reverse complement strand
ATTCTTGGCCCTTTCCAGTGAAAGATCATAAACTCTCCTTTTACCTGGGTCTGATAAAACCTCATATGCTTCGTTCAACTGTCTTGCCATCAACTCGTTCATCGTGGCATCTCCCTTGGCCAAATCGGGGTGCCACTTCTTTATGAGAACCTTATATGAACTCCTGATTTCGTCTTCTGATGCGGTTCTGGAAACACTTAAAAGAGAATAATAATCAAGCACTGTGGTGTAATAATACCTCAGGTTAAATTACTTTTGTCCAGTGAAATGAATTTTTTAAACTTCATAATTTAGAATTAATTAATTTAATATGATCCATAATTTTCTTTTAAGTGCAAAACATTGTGAAATCCTGCTTAATAGTGAAAGAATAATTCTATAAAATATGACACTAAAATAGAAAAGATTTATAATGAAGAACATATTTACTTCCAATGACCGAGACGTCCGATAATATGGAAATTCTTATTAATCCCATACAGAATTCCATAAAAAATGCCAAGAGAAGGAATTCCATGAGAAAAGTATCTGTAAAAATTGAAGATGATCAAATAGACGAGCTTAAGAAACGAAATAATGATTTACTTAGGAACCTAGCTGACCTACAAAATTATTTGAAGATATCTCAGAGGGACTTTGAGGCACAGAAGAAAACTGCTGGAATGGATATTCTGAAGGGCCTTCTTCCATTTCTGGACACTCTTGATGCAGGAGTTGCATCTGAAAAGGATAACCAGGTGCTGATTTCATTAAGAGATAATCTACTCAATACTCTCTCCAAATATGGTCTAAAAACCATTGAGGCTGAAGGGCATAAAGTTGATTTAAAACACCACGAAGTTGTGGGAATAGTAGATGGGGAAGAAGAGAACAAGATAGTCCATGAGATTCAGAAGGGATACCTTTTGAATAATGAAGTAATCAGGACATCAAAGGTCATAGTACAAAAAAAAGGTGAAAAAATTGAGTAAAATAATAGGAATTGATCTGGGAACAAGTAACTCTGCAGCTGCGGTAGTAATATCCGGGAAACCAACCATAATTCCAAGTGCGGAAGGTATATCTGTTGGGGGTAAATCTTTCCCCAGTTATGTCGCGTTCACAAAGGATGGCGAACTTCTTGTTGGAGAACCAGCCAGAAGACAGGCACTTCTGAATCCGGAAGGTACCATTTATGCCGCAAAGAGGAAAATGGGATCGGATTATAAGTATAAAATTAATGGAAAAGAATATACTCCACAACAGATTTCTTCATATATTCTCCAGAAAATAAAGAGGGATGCAGAAGCATATCTAGGGGAAACCGTTTCAGAAGCAGTTATAACTGTACCGGCCTACTTTGATGATAATCAGAGGCAGGCTACAAAGGATGCGGGAACAATAGCTGGTCTTAATGTTAAAAGAATAATTAATGAACCTACAGCAGCTTCTCTTGCCTATGGTATAGATAAAGTAAATCAGTCTATGAAGATCCTTGTCTATGATCTTGGTGGAGGAACACTGGATGTCACAGTAATGGACTTTGGAGAAGGCGTTTTCGAAGTTGATTCCACATCGGGAGATACAAAACTTGGTGGAACAGATATGGATGATGCAATCATCAAATATCTCATGGATGAGTTCAAGAGAACGGATAAGGTCGATCTAAGCAAGGATGAAAAAGCTAAGATTAGACTGAAAGATGCAGCAGAAAAAGCAAAAATTGAACTTTCAACAACTCTTGAGACAGAAATTAACCTTCCTTACCTTACAGTTGTTAACAATGAACCAAAGAATATGCTCATAAAACTCAAAAGATCAAAGCTCGAGGAATTAATCGCTCCTATAGTGGCAAGATCAAAGGAACCACTGGAGAAGGCTTTAAAAGAAGCTAACCTCACGAAAGATAAGGTTGATAAGATAATTCTCGTAGGTGGACCTACTAGAATTCCTTATGTGAGGAAATTTGTAGAAGATTTCTTTGGAAAGAAAGCGGAAGGAGGTGTTGATCCAATGGAATGTGTTGCAATAGGTGCGGCCATTCAGGGTGCAGTACTTACTGGAGAAATAAAAGATATTGTACTTCTTGATGTAACTCCCCTTACACTTGGTATAGAAACACTTGGAGGTGTAGCAACCCCAATCATACCAGCAAACACAACCATCCCAACACAGAAGTCACAGATATTTTCTACAGCTGCAGATGGACAGACCGAGGTAACAATACACGTTGTCCAGGGAGATAGGGCAATGGCAAAGGATAATGTATCACTTGGAATGTTTAACTTGCAGGGGATTCCCCCGGCCCCTAGAGGAATACCTCAAATTGAGGTAACATTTGATATAGATGCAAATGGTATATTGACAGTAACAGCCAAGGACAAGGCAACCAATAAGCAGCAGAGAATTTCCATAGAAGCAAAGAACAAACTCAGCAAGGATCAGATAGAAAAGATGAAGAAAGAGGCTGAGGAATTTGCTGAAGCAGATAAGAAGAGAAAAGAGGAAATTGAAAAGGTAAATCTTGCAGAAACACTAGCATATACTACAGAGAAGACCATAAGTGAGAACAAGGATAAGATAGATCAGAAGGATCAGGATGAAGCAACTGAACTTATAAAAAAGCTAAGGGATGCAATAAAGGATAATGATGCTGAAAAAATCGACTCTCTCTCGGAGGAGCTGTCAAAGAAAGCGCAGGCAATTGGAATGGCAATGTATTCAAAGGCACAGGAAAATCAGTCCCAGCAGTCTTCA
>JAKBGP010000307.1 GCA_021833045.1 Thermoplasmata archaeon | reverse complement strand
GGTTTCGGAGCAGCGTAAGCACTCGAAAAAACTTATTGTGGCATTCTTTTTCGCCACAATAATGATACTCTCATCTTTGGTTCTTGTCACAGCAATCCCAGTAGGGCAGGAATACGTCGGAATGCCACAGATCTCCGGCATATCAAACAATATCGGGCAGAGCATAAATGTAACCTTCAGCAGGGTCTCATACAGAAATGAGCCAAAAATGAAGTTCTTCAAAGAAATTCATTCCATGAACAGGCCTATAGCATCGATGGATGATTACAATCTCCTTTCTCGAGCTGCTCAATCATTCGGTTATACGAAAAAAAATGAAATTCCTTGTAATTGAGCTCCTATTCAAAACAGGGGCAAGACTGAACGAGATTGCCTCTCTGACAACGGATGCAAGAGGGGAGGACACGATCATGATAATTGGAAAGGGCCAGAAGCCTTCAAAACTGTTTCTTCTCCCATCAGTGAAGAAATCACTGGATGATTACCTGAAAGTTAGGCAGTCCAACGGTACAACGAAGCTCCTGACAAACAAGGATGGTGAGCCAATGACATATGACGGTGTGAGGCAGGAGATCTATCAGATAGCTAAGAAGGCAGGCATATCATTCTCAGCCCATAGGTCCAGAAGGTTCTTTGCACGATATCTCTATACTCATGGTGTTGACCTGGAAGGGGTACGCCTCCTGATGCGGCATTCCAAATTTGACACTACGAAAGACTACATCATGATGGGAATAGATGATGCAATAGACGGCATAAGGAAGAAGGATCTTGATTTCAAGGAATCAGAGAAGAGGGTAAACCCGAATAATAAAACACGCCCCGGCCGGGATTTGAACCCGAGTCACAGGCTCGACAGGCCTGTATGATAGGCCACTACACTACCGGGGCTAAATTGGTTAAGGGTAATTACATATATCTTATAAAATTTGTTGAAAAATGCAAAATTACTAAGGATAATCCCTGTCTCATGCAATGCAATGTATACAGGTATCGTAAAATATTTGATTTCTCATATAAGATCATGGGAAAAATGTTATACATTGGTGTTATAGGCGGGACTCAACCTGAGGATAAATACAGAAAAATTGCTTATGACGTTGGAATAAAACTTGCAGAAAATAAAGCAATAGTAATTTGTGGTGGTCTCAGTGGAATCATGGAGGAAGTCTCACACGGTGTTAGAGATGGCGATGGAACTGTGATAGGTATACTTCCAGGAGACATGAGAGGAAATGAAAATGGATATTTGAGTTATAGTATCACAACAGGTATTGGATACGCAAGGAATTTTCTTGTGGTTAGGGCATCAGAGGCTTTGATTGCCATAGATGGATCAAATGGAACTCTTTCTGAAGGTTCATTTGCAATTAGTGAAGGAAAAGATGTCATTGGAATTGACAGCCATTTGTTGAAAAAGACCAAATCACATGAAGGAAATTATTATCCGGTAAACTCAGCTGATGAAGCAGTATCTCTTGCACTGGAATGCGCGGGGAAATTTATCAGGAAACATTCTTAGGCTTAAGGGTATGTTTCATGATTGTTTTTTCATCAGTAAAATACGCATCAAAACCTAATTTTCTCAACCTTGTTGCAAAGTGTGCACTCTGGAGCCCTTTCTTGCAATAGAGTATTACGGGTTGTTCTCTATTAATTGACTCGATCTGTTTCCCTATTTTTACTGGAGAAGTGTGGATTGCACCTTCCGGGTGCCATGTATCATACGATTTAATATCTCTCATATCCATATAAACTGCATTGGATGGAAGAGCGTCTTTAGAGGTGTGAAAGGATAGATTATCAATGAATGATTTGATCTGTGAGCCTTTTATCCTGATTATTTCGTTTTCCAAAGGGTCATATGACGCTATGTTCTTCATATCATGTTCCAGTTCTTCTTTCTTTATTTTTGTAATAGGTGTTTCACTGAACAGGGAACAGAAATCACCAAGGGATGTGCTTTCAAACGTACCTATTTCCCTTGCCTTTGATATGATCCAGTCCTTATCCATCCCAATCAACGGTCTATGAACAGGGAATGTCATCCCTCTGCTTAATTCCATAAGATTTTCTGGTGTCTGGGATGATACCTGCCCGGATGATTCACCAGTAATTATTCCACAGTAATTCTTTTCTATACAGAATTTTTCAGCCATGTTGTAGATAAATTTCTTGAAACTAACATTGCCATATCTCAATTTTCCCCTGAAAAGATACTGATCCATAAGACGTGTTATGTCGAGTATATATATGTCTGGATCGTAGCCATTATACCATCTGTCGTACAGCTTTCCTGCTGCTTTCAAAAACTCAATCGTGTCAACCGGGTGGGCCATTGATATGAATAACATATCTGCAGGTGAACCTCTTCTCATCATCATCCATGTAGCAACAGGAGAATCGATTCCACCTGATACGAGTGATATCATCCTTCCTTCCGTGCCCAATGGAAGGCCACCGGGGCCTTCAAACCAGTTCTTGATAATATAAGCCCTGTTGTCTCTTATCTCCACCTGTATTTCCACATCCGGCTCAGTAAGATCAATGCCTGCTGAATAAGTGAATAGAGCATCTCCAATCATTCTGTCCATTTCTATGGAAGTAAAATTATGGGTGCCAGATCTTCTCACACGTGAAGCGAATGTTTTTCCTGATACCTTTTCTGAAAATATGTGTGTTACTTCACTTATAATTTCCTTCGGGTCTTTGAATGTCGTGAAAAATACTTCAGAGAAAGACTTGATTCCCAT
>JAKBGP010000306.1 GCA_021833045.1 Thermoplasmata archaeon | reverse complement strand
CCATATGCCTCAATTTCGGAGTTTGACAAGGTATTGTCCATACTGCTCACAATTGCATCACCCTTTATGGGATTAATATTTACTGACTTGCCTGAAAGATTGAAAAAGCATAACAATTTACTATTTTTATCAATGAAATAATTTATAGTTAATACTTCTCCAATCAATGTTGCCTCAAATCTAACTCCATAGCCAAGTTTATATTTCTTTCTTATGGCTATCAACTGTTGATAAACTCTCAAATATTCCAGATTCTCATTATTATTCAAAACTCCCCAGCTTAATTGCGATTCGTGAAATGCCTCATATGAGTTAGGTGCTGGTATATCTACATTGCCTGTGAAATATGAGAATTCTTCATTTCTTCCCTTTCTAACAATGTCTGCAAAGGTAGCATCATCTGTATCAATGAAGAACCAGAAATGATCTTTCGAGAAGAACTCTTCTCCCATGAATATCATAGGAACATAAGGTGACAAGAGACATATTGCCCCAAATAGCAATGATTTTTCTTTTCCGTAGTAGCTGCCATTACGATCTGAATTCTTACGGTTTCCTACCTGATCATGGTTTTGAGAGAATACTATTAATTTGCTAGGGCTTATCTGTTTACCTCTCACACCCCTTGTTCTTTTCAAAAACATGGAATATTCCCCGCGATAAACAAAACCACTTTCCATGGCCTTCAGTATTTGCCATGAATGCCCATAGTCAGAATAATATCCCTGGCCTTCTCCTGTCAGATATGAATGGATAGAGTGATGAAAATCGTCACACCATTGAGCGTCCATTCCAAAGCCACACTGGTCGATGCTAGATATGGTGAGTGGATTGTTTGCATCACTTTCTGCGATCAATATTGGTTTCTTATTACTATTTTCGAAATATCTGTTAACATCTGTCCTAAGTTCCTTCAGAAAATGTGTTGGGGAATTATCATAAATACCATGAATTGCATCGAGCCTGAGTCCATCAAATCCAAAAAAGTCAATCCAGTATACTGCGTTTTGAATGTAGAAATTTCTCACATAATCTGACCATTGACCATCAAAGTTCATGGCATTTCCCCATGGACTTTTATATTTATCTGAAAAATAGGGTCCAAAACTATTTAATACGTTTCCTCTTGGTCCAGCATGATTATAGACAACGTCAAGAATTATGGAAATGCCCCTTGAATGGACATCCTTTACTAATTTGATCAGTTCTGATATACTGCCATAGGAATTCTGGACAGCGTAAGGGAACACACCGTCGTAGCCCCAGTTTCTTCTTCCCTCAAACTGCGCTATTGGCATTAATTCTATTACATTAATTCCAAGTTTTTCAAGATGGTCTAGTTTTTCCTTGATCCCTGCAAAATTACCTTTTTCGCTGAAAGTACCTGTATGTAATTCATAGATAACCGCGTTCTTGAGATCTATATTAATGCCAGTGTCCAGATTATTTTTGAAGTCTAAATCGACTATGGTGCTATAACCATAAACTCCATTCACTAGGTACTTTGAAGCAGGATCTGGTAATCTTTCTCTTCCATTGAGTATTACGCTGTATTCCTTATATTCTTCCCTGAAGGTTGATGAACCTTCCCATATACCATAGTAATTTCTCCTCAATTCCATAAGTTTCTGATCATCTATTTTGATCTCAACTTTTTTTGCAAAAGGTGCCCATACTGTTGCAAGTAGTTCGCTGCCCTTCTTCCACAGTCCTATATCCTCATAACTGAGTTTCCGGTACGATAGAGTGTCTGGTTTCAATTTAGTCATCAGCCTTTATAATCAAAAATGAATTGTGCTTCATTAGATCGCTTATATTCACTTTTTCTCTTATTTCTAACGGAGAGTTGCTTAACAGATCAGTGTACTTCCCCTGCCATTCCTTATTAAGACTTAAAAATGTATTACTATAATTGAGTGCACTTCCTTCCCTTATTTTTGAAAAGTATCTACCAGTGAAAATTATGAGCCGCCTATTTTTCTTTCTAATTCCTATTACGATTACACTTGAACTCCATTCTCCCTGAGCTTCCAGAAGACTGAGATCACCTTCGTTTATAAGAGATAGATTCTCTCCTCTGATCTGACTTAGTCTCCTGAAGAGATAAAGTTTGAATCCTTTTTCGTACAAACTGTCTATGGAGAGGTAATCTTTTTTAAGGTCAAGATCTGATTGATCCTTCAGTAAACTATAGTCCACTGGAATCCTGTTGTCTGGATCTGTAAAGTGAAAGTTGTAGTTTTCTGAACCCTGATAGTTTGATGTGAATCCTGGAAGCATGAACTTTAAAACAAGCATGGATATGGAATTCAACTGCCCATACTCTTTACACATTTGAGATAATCTGCCTATGTTTGAGGAGGGTTTTAATTCTGCAAATTCAACAACTTTCTCCGTTAATTCTATGCAGCTTTTCTCATATTCCACATTAATGTTTTTCCATCCTGTTTTTAATCCTGATTCTCTCACTGCTTTTATGATGTGTGAATTTAGTGAATCTTTATAACTTTTGTATAATCCTCTTGACTTCACAGATGCAACCACCATTTGAACTATATAATATAAATGTTCGTTGCGCAATCTCCCTGCCAATCCCTCAGTTATATATGAGTTCCTGGCCTCTTCTACTGCCTTTCTAAAAAGATCCGGGAATTCTGAAATCACTATACCTGAAGCACGAAGATCCTCCCCATATTTTGTATCGTGAGTTGAAGTTTCATTCATTGAATGTGTAAATTTTTTCCTTTCATTCATGAACTTTAT
>JAKBGP010000305.1 GCA_021833045.1 Thermoplasmata archaeon | reverse complement strand
TCGGTCCCGTCATCTACTGTGAAATAGGCGAATATATCATAGATCAATTTTGCATCGGGGTGGTCTGCACATCTAACATCATCTACTCTCTGATTACATTCACTACATCTAACAACCAGGCCACTCTTTTCTCCCATGTTTATTACAAATCCAGATATTGTAATTCCTCCCACAGCCCCTTTTAGTGTTGAAATATCCTGAATATTATCATTTTCTTTGAGTTCAACGTTCAAATATTCTACCTTGGCCTTATCGGACATGTTCAATCTATAATAGCCGTTGAATTCATCAAGTCTTACACCCTCGATTCTGGCATATTTTCCCTGTTCTAACTTTCTCCCAAACGATGATATTGGAACAGTGCCGGTCTGATCTTTGAGGATGTACTGGAAAACTTCCTTTTTTTCTCCCTCCTTTTCATACTCTCTCTTATTTTCAGAAGTTAGCAATCCCTCAACAGTTATGAATTTGTCCTTCATATCCAGGTCCTTAATTTCATAATATTTGTAAGTTCTCTTTACTTCCAGTATTTCCGTAAGCAATTTGAATTCAGTTCTGGCATCAAAATAAAGTCTTAGTTTATCCTTGTAGCTTTTTGTGTAACACTTTGATATCAGATAAACATCGTTATCCCTCACTGTGCCTGGAATAGACCAGGCTGTAAAGGGAATAACTCCAGTCTCATCTCCAACCAGACCGTAGTGATATGTCAGAGGACCCTTATCGTTCTGTATCTCTCTCTTGGACATTGAAAGGATCTTAGCCTTTATCTCTATGTCCACTACCTCTCCTTTTATTTCAGCTATTTTCAATTTTTTTGAGGATTCCATTCCATAATATAATTCTACAGCAGTTATAGTTTTATCGATCATATGCATATTCTGGTTACATCGCTTACGGTAACTGATAAAGCAGAATTTAGTCCGAATAATACTCTAAAATAAATACAGTTTTTATTGTAAATATTTAAAAATAAATTAAATACCATTGTCATATTACTTACAGGAAGTGATTTACAGTGATAGGAATAATCGGGGGCAGTGGCCTCTACAATCTTATAACAATTGAAGAAAGCAAAATGATTGACACTCCATTTGGAATACCATCAGCAGAAATAGAAATTGGTGATTTCAATGGAAAGAAAGTTGCTTTCCTTCCAAGACATGGAAAGAAACACAATATACCACCACATATGGTAAATTATAGGGCAAACATATGGGCCCTTCACAGTATAGGTTGTGATGAAATACTGGGGATTAATGCAGTAGGTTCACTGAAGGAGGAATTAAAGCCAGGTGATGTGGTAATTCCAGATCAGTACATAGATTTTACAAAAAATAGAAAATTAACATTCTATGATGGCCCTGAAGTTATTCACATATCATCGGCAGATCCATTTTGCCCAAGGATCAACAAAGAACTGAGTTCAGTGTCCAAAAAGCATGGAGACACACATGATCAGGGAACTTACGTCGTAATAGAAGGCCCAAGGTTCTCTACCAGAGCGGAATCAAAGATGTTTAGGCAATTTGGAGATATAATTGGAATGACTTTAGTGCCAGAGATTAACCTTGCGGATGAGCTCGGCATGTGTTATTCTTTAATTGCAAACGTTACTGACTATGATGTGTGGTCTGACAAACCCGTAGAGGCATCAGAAGTCATCAAGATCCTTAAGGAAAATGAGGAAAAAACACAGAAAATTATTGCAGATTTTCTGAAAATACATTCGGAACAAAGAACATGCGAGTGTAAAAATAGACTAGAAAATGCGAGGTTATAAATTTGTTAAAAATGAAGTTTTTAGGAGGAGCAGAAGAAGTAGGCAGGTTGGGAATAATAATCAATATGGATGATAAGGTATTTCAGGTAGATTATGGAGTAATCCCAGAAAAACCTCCATTGTTTCCACTGCCACCAGAAAAGATAGACGGACTTTTTGTGACACATTCACATCTGGATCATATAGGTGCATTGCCTATGTACTACCAGAATGATGGTGTGGATATTTTTGCTACAGAAATGACATCTAACACAGCCAGGCCAATGCTTAACGATTCAATCAAAATAACTGCCATAGAGGGCTACGTAGAACGATTCAATCGGGAAGATGTAGAAAAGATGTATACATTTATGAATCAGACAAAATACAACGAAAAGATCGTTCTAGATGAAGTGAATGTTACACCATACTCAGCAGGCCATATACCAGGATCAACAATGTGGAAATTTGAAAATTCTGATGAAGTAATGGTTACTGGGGATCTTTATACAGGAGATTCAAAACTGTTAACTGGGGCCAAACCAAGAAAGGTGAAGAATCTAGTAATTGAGAGTACGTATGCAGGCAAGAACCATGAAGACAGAGAAGAAGTTAGAAAAAGATTAAGAGAAAGAGTATCTGAAATCGTGGAACACGGAGGAAAAGTTATACTGCCTTCATTTGCAATGGGAAGAATGCAGGAGCTAATAATGTCTCTTTCTGACCTGCCATACAAGATAGCCACCGATGGAATGGGCAATCTTATAACAAGTATTTATCTTAATACGCCTGGTTACCTGAGATCAGATAGAGAATTCCGAAAATCCCTGTCAAGTGTAAAGGCAATAAGAGGCAAAAGAATGAGAGAGAACATAGATTCAGCAGATGTAATCATTTCTACATCAGGAATGCTTGATGGTGGACCGGCGCTGTCCTATATAGAAAAGTATGTACATGACGACAAAAGTGCCATATTTATGACAGGATATCAGGTAGAAGGAACAAACGGTAGGAACCTGATGGAAAAGGGAACACTGAATCTATC
>JAKBGP010000304.1 GCA_021833045.1 Thermoplasmata archaeon | reverse complement strand
TACTGCAAGCAATTCATCTTTAAACAGTGTTGAGAGAACTTCATATTTTGTTGGCATAAAACTTCAATTCCAAAATAATAATTAATTTTTCCATGGCATATCAATGGTGTAAACCGTTCTTATAACTGTATTGTATTTCTAAAATGATGCATTATTTATCTCAATGGTCAAAAGCATAGCGTATTGGTTCTTTGACACACCCTTCGGATTACGCGAAGGGTCATGGTGTGTAGCAACAATAAGCAGTAATTTTTTGTGCCCTATTAATTCACGGACACATACATCTAAAATACATAAAAATGCTAAATCCAGTCATAAGATCAAGGCATTTCTGAGAGGTATAGGTTCAAAAACCCATTAAAATTGTTTAAAATTGTGTTATGAAGCTATTTCCGAAAGATATAAACTGACGATTTATGCCCGGCAGAAGTAGTTCAATGACTATTATATCAATGACTTTCTGGATACTCAATATACAAAAGATATAGGAAATTGTATATTTGTATGGCAATTTATCAACGGATAATTATGACCGATAAAAAAGAAACTGTAAATGAATCCACCGTGATAGGATTGGAATTTATGGTAGTGCGACTCAATGAAATGGTTGATGAAGTTCATGCATGGAATAGGCTATTGAAATATCACACAGGACAGCAGAAAAAACACACCATCGGAACTCAGAAGGGAAGTTATCGCTACAATCCGAAAACAAAAAAGCTGGAAAGGTTAGACGAAGAAGGCAATCTTATAAAAAGCTATTAGTAAGGTACATCTTACAAACATAGGAAACTACAGTACTTCTAAAATATGGATATGTTCATGAGATAGTGTAATTAGGTCAAATGGTACAAAATGGTATGAAATGGTGGTAAAATGGTACTAATATATACTAATTAAAAACTCAATTAATTCCAATAAAAATTAACTATTCTATAATAGATAAAATGGTGAAATGGTAATTTTGTGATCAAGAATATAAAAACACCGGGCAAAGGACAAAAAGTGAATCGGTACATAAGGCACCATTTTACCATTTGATCTCGTCTCATAGAAGAAAAATGTAATGAACCAAGGCAAAAATTGACAGTTCAAAAACACCATTTGATCACCATTTGGTGCCATTTCATACCATTTCATTGGTTACTAGAAAGAACGGGGGAATATTCTTCCCAGGTGTGATTAGCATCATGATTCTCTCGGATTACGATGAGTTCATTCTTATCCAGAAAGTTGATGATATCATCCAGGGTCTTTGACTTCTTGCCTCTGAGCCAACTGAAGTTTGAAACAATGAAGCGTCTCTTGACTGGGCAATTTTCCTTGCTGTATTTCAGCACTATGAAATTATAGACTTTCTCGGCCTTCTGGTTGAATTCCGGCTCTTCTATATTCGCAATCTCTTTCTTGTAGCCCTCAACAACCCTGTTCAGAAACCCCAAAGTCCATTCTATGTGTCTCGCATCTACTTCAAGCTTTATAGGTTTTTGAGAAATATTTTTAGGTTCCTGAAGCCAGAGCGTGAATTCATAGAGCATCATATTTACCGCAATGCGCAAAATTAGTTCTGCGTTCTCAGTAGGGTATCTCGGGACTTCTTCCTCTTTAATACGCGATGAACCTTCAAGCCTCAATTTCTTTAACTTTTCTAATGCAGCATCGCTCACAGTATAAGTAGTTGGATATCTTTTCTGGAATAGCCCTAGGACTGCGTCTGAGATTATGTATTTGTAATAATCCATAACACCGCTGAACCATTCATTATTTTGTTTGTCATAGGCCTTGTTTACGGATTCAAGGTCGATATCCTTGTAATCCTTTTTGACAATAATGCATCGTCTAAGAAGCCCCAATTTGAGGGTCTGTGGAGTCAGCTCACTTGGATGAAGATCTCCATAAAGTGTGACATATCTCCCCTTTGGAATTCGGATAGGCTTTCCTCGCAAATTTCTGTCCACAGCATCACCGTAATAGAGGTTGTTCATCATTTCTATGTTTCCCGTGTCGTACCTTTGTGAATTTTGCAGTCTCAACTTGACCCCAAGTTCCGGGGCCTTGAAATTAATGACATTCTTTTCTTTTAGGAGTTCAACTATACCCTCTGGAGATCCATCAAAAGTTCTTGAGGTGGATTCAACATCAGGGTGTTTTATGAATTGCGAAATTACCCCTACATCATCATCCATTCTGCGCTTCACAAGCTCCAGTATTTCCTCTGTTAATTCATCCTCATATCTTATCCAGGAAGATTTATGAAACTCATCGGGTGGGGCTACAATTATGGCAAAGAGGTTAGCCCTCGGTTTTAGTTTTTTCAGATCATCTTCTTCATTCCTGACGAACCTTCCAAGGTTACGAGATATGTTGATTAGCAGCATTTGCTCAACTACATCCCGATCATCACCAGTGAACATGCAGATATTCTCTGCTAATCTTGTCATTGGGCTAACTTCACTGTTTGATGTTATAGCATCAACAGCTGTTGATTCCACACGATTTATATTGTTGTTTTCTATATTTTCCATTAAGATCACTTCCTGCTCCTGTTTACCGACAGGGGCTCATTTTTTTCAATCTGATTTATTCCTTTTCTTATCAAATTCTACTATCAGACTCTTTGAAGTTATTTTCAACTGAACCTTGTCTTTTGCTTTGAGTTCAAAGAGTTCTACAATAGCTTGTGGAATGTTCACGTACAAACTTGTACCTGTTGACATGAGGTGTCTTTCCATTTCATCTCCTTAACCAAATAATTATGACTTCTATTTAAATCTATATTTTCTTCCAGCCAATAAAATACGGGTTCTGCA
>JAKBGP010000034.1 GCA_021833045.1 Thermoplasmata archaeon | reverse complement strand
TCCTCTATGTGAGGCTTGCATCCGCCATTCTTCTTCTCTACTTTGGCCTGAGACTGGTGAAAAGCGCAAGGAGATCCTTCAGGTTCCAGATACAGGGGCCCCAGAAAAACTCCAAGCATCATGATGAGAGAGAGAAGGGAATAAATTCTACCGCCTATTCGGTTGGCGTGACTGAAGCGTTTGAGGCCGCGATCGTGCTGATAGCTCTGTTCCCGGAAAACTACGATTCTACGATGATAGGGCTGATCGCAGGAATCATACTTGTACTGATATTTGCGTTTGTGCTGAGGACGAGCGTGAGAAAGGTTAAGCAGGCAATTATGAAGGTTGCAGTATCTGCCATTCTTCTCACATTCTCCGCATTCTGGTTTATGGAAACTGTCACCAGTGTGAATGATCTGTATCTTATACCTCTTTTTCTAGTATTCTTCACTGCAATTTATTTAGTGGGAAGCAGAGGAATAAGTTCTCTTGACACAGGGTCTTCCACAGAATTGAAATAAATTGTAAAATAAGAATTTTTTGAATTTAGATTTGAAAAACGTGAATATTTTTCCTTACTCATATATAAATACTTTTCATCATACGTATACCAATAACACTAAATACAGAAAGAGATTGTAATTTCATGATTGAGTTAAGGGTTTCCCACCCCATTGAAAACAGCAAATTAGAAGAAATCTTTAAGAAACACGTTGATAAAATTCAATTTGTGAAGGAACATTCCACTGAAACTTCAAAAATGATGACTATAATTGGAGAGAAACAACAACAGAACTCAAAGACACACATAACATTCTTACTCTCATCCTTCTATGACAAGGAAGGAGAGGAAATATCCTTTGGAAGACCCTGTTCAGAAAATAGCATCTTAGACATCTGGGCTGGTGCAACAGAGGCTGTGGAGGAGGAAATGTACAAAGAAATACAGAATATTTCAACTTCCATTGGGGGAATAGTTATCAGGAAGCCGAACGACCGTTCCCTTTAGGCATTCATTAGAAGTCAATTATTCCAATTTTTCGCAGGTGCCTTCTCGCCCATATCAGATAACATTCTTAGATAGAGATGCGGCAAAATTATATTTGAAACCACATTCATTGCATCCAAAATGGAACTATGCATTACTGCCTGACAGTAGCACTCCGATACCTGACTAAAATATATTATTATGCTACCTTAGAATCAGATACCTGAGGCAAGCCCAAGGATCATGAATGCTGAGAATATTATGGCAAGATACATGCTGGAATACTTGAAAAGTGCCAGGGATGTTTTTCTGGTTGGTTTTTTCATGAACCGTATAGAATAATAAATTAGTGGAATTGATAATATAATGGCTAAATTCATGTAGATAATTGAATTCTCACCCACAAAATACAGGAGCAGTGAAAATACAGAAAGCAGGAGTGAAGAAATGGTTATGGCCCATGAAGTGGTTCTCTCGGAACAGACTACCGGAAGCATGGGTACACCTGCACTGGAATAATCCTCTCTGTAAAGGTATGCAATGCTCCAGATATGAATCGGAATCCAGATTATCACAAGCAGAAAAAGCAGGAATGGGGTTATTGAGAAATTATCCGTGACCGTATACCATCCTATGATCACAGGAAAACCGCCTGAAAAACCTCCGAATATTACGCTCCAAGGAGTCTTTCGTTTCAACAGAAAGCTGTATATAAACACATTGTCAAATATTCCTGTAAACATGAAAATTGCAGCATAATACCTCCCAAATAGCACAAGGGGAATGATTGCAGTCGATGTGAGAACATATCCAAAGATTTGAGCTCCTGCATCAGTAATCTGTCCTGCTGGTAGGGGCCTTCCTGCCGTTCTCTGCATCCTTGAATCTATGTCCCTGTCAATGTAATTGGTTATTGCCTCAGCGCCAGCTGTACCTGCTATTAATGTGAATATGGCAAGAAATATGAGATTTAATTTCTGTGCGACCTCTGCCCCAGCTGCCATGATTGATCCTACCGTTCCAACGTATACGAGGAGCGCCCAAACCCTTGGCTTAGTATATTTGAAATAGATCAGAATCTTTCTTTCAATTTCCACATATGGATATATATCTATATTATAAATTATAAGCATCAGATAAGAGATCAAATGTTCGCTTTCATCTTTCTGTCAGGTCAGGGTGCATTCTCGTTGGCAACAGATTAAAAGAATATGCATCATATGTGATGCATAAAATTAATATTGAGATAAATATTAATCAGATATGAGTGTATTTTTTGACAATTCTACAGAATTGAAGAATTTTCTTCGCGACCCAAGAAAGAATTCCATTGCAACACTTGTTTTCATAACATTTTTCCTTCTAATAGGGCCCATTCTTCCCGGCGTCAGCTGGTTCAGCCTCGGAGATTTCAGCCTTGATATGGTGAACTTCTTCCACACTGTGATGATTCCATTCATTTTCCTCCTGCTGATATACTCTTCAGAACTTCTCAACCTGTTGCCCGTTGAAAGGAAACTCGTGAACCTAAGCACATATCCTATCCTGTTGCTGACTGCCCTTGGAATGATATTCTTCTATCCGTCCAGTACCCAGACACCAGATTATGTCATACAGGCCATGAGAGATGTGTGGATGTTGTTTCTTGCACTGATGTTCTTCATATCACTCCTGATTCTACCATTCAACGACAGGGAAAGATTCAAGAAGACTTGGGGTGCATACTTCCTTATTCTCGTGGGAACTGTATCAGTTGGGATTGCCTCCATTATGGGAATGATCTATGAATACGGCTCACTTTTTGGATTCTCATCACTCTCTTGGTTCAATGACGATGTGACTGCATGGGGAGGCCTTCAGACCTTTCTGGGCAATGTCCTCACGTCCCACTCTCACCAGATGCTTCCTGCAGTGATGGCAGGAATAGTGGCACTTGCTGCCATAGGCTTTGGGTATGATAAATTATCAACTATTAAAAGGAGCGTGGTGAATTTTGGACTGATCATTGCGGTAATAGGAGTTATTTCCATGAGTTATATTTATTTCATCTCATCCTTTGGGACATATACGATTCCTACCATATTCACCTCAGGAACTGGTGGAATGAACGGACTTGCCCTTGATGACAGTCAGACAGGAATAATTGGTGTTGGGGCCCTTATTTCAATCATTGGCCTTTATTATACCCTCTCCTCAAGAAGATCTGATAAATTGCTCCAGGCATCTGAAATGTTCATCTGGATAGCAACCATGGCAGTGATGATAGTGATTGGATATTCCATAGAATTCAATGAAACATACTACGGATTTGGCTCTCCCGGTGTACCTCCAAATGGAGGAAACGGTTATCTCTATGACATGGCATTCACTGACGGGCACCTTCTCTTCGCCTTTTTCATCATGCCTCTTCTTGCTGGAATTATACTTGTATTCATTCATTTTATGAAAGAACAGGATAATGTAAAGAAAATTGTGGCCGCATTTGCAGGTTCAGGCATCACTATTGGGGGATTCGGAGTTCTGGTATTTACCATTACACTCTCATGGTATGTTGAGGCCATTGGACTTGCCCTTGTCATTGTGTCCATTCTCATAATGACTATATCATTTACGATGTCCTCTTCAGGAAAAATCATCACATACCTGAAAAAGATAATACCTGGAAGACAGGGGATGGCATGATTTCCCGTCTACCAATTATCTCACTTTTTGACGAACAAAAACGAAGACACATCTGGGAATAATATCATTTTTTATTGATAACCATTAGTTCATGCGCTATAACATAAAAACGCCGGGGGAGAGATTCGAACTCCCGATCCACAAAGGGAACCAGATCTCAAGTCTGGCGCTGTACCACTGAGCCACCCCGGCCTAAATGATTATCTTCTCAATCTACCGTTAGCTCTTATGGATGGCCTGCTCTTAGCTGAGTTCTTTCTCCCAGTTCTGAGACCTCTTCCCTTGTATCCTGCAGAAGTCAGTCCTCTGTAAACCCTTCCTTTGTTCTGTGGCTCAGATATCCAAGAAATGCGGCTGTCCTTATAAATTTCAGGTTTGCTCTTGTCAACAAGAATGATCTCATAGTATTTGTAAAACCCATCCTCACCAACATAGTATGAATTGAGAACTTCCATGTTAGGATACCTGTCCGCGGCTCTCTCTTCTGCAATCCACTGAATGCTCTTCTTTCTTGTGAGTTTGGAGTATGCCATTCTTCTTGGTCTTCTTCCACCCATGATCTTGGGCCTGTTTGATCCGCCTCTCCTGACTCTTGATCTTACTACTACATATCCGTTCTTTGATTTGTACCCAAGTGATCTTGCCCTGTCCAACCTTGTTGGGTATTCAACTCTCTCCACAGCGTTACCGTTTCTCCACTCTATCATGCGCTGTCTCTGAAAAATAAGTATCTCTGATTTTTTAGGTGAATTCCAGCTTTCTGCTATTCTTCCATACAGATTCGAATGATTGACCATTTTGTTCTACCTTTGAATAAGTGTACCGTTATACCCTGCTATGATAAATAATTTTATGACAATACCATTAAAATCTGAATCATAAAAATGTTATTAATGAAAGACACTTCAATTCAAGCCAATGCGGCAGAAACCTCACATAGAATACTTTGTGGAATCTTAATAACCAGATTCATGATAACCGCGTATGAAATGCTCCCCATACAGGAAAAGATACATTCTCATGAAGGTAATTAAAAGACCTGAAGGAGATGAACTGATCAGGAGCTTGAGCAGAGTATTCCATTCGAAAGAGAAATACAGGACAATGACCCATTCCATAATACTCACGGACCAGTTCCTGAAGGATCAGGTATGCAAGCATATTGGGAAGTATTCCTCGATTGCAACGGTCATAACAGTGAGTGGCACAATAAAGAAATGCAAGAATATCATAGATAATTCTTGAATATTTCAATCTGCTGAAAGATAGATATTCATATCATCCCTGTTTAATGGTTCAAATTTCTTCCTCTTTTCGGATGCATTTGAGTGCATAATCTCATCATAACATCTTTCATTGAGTAAAATGGTGAAATCATTTTCTATTCCTCCTGCATATTTTGAGAGTTCCCTGAAGTATGGCCTGTTATCAATTGCATCTGAGTGAGATATGTGGAAGGCTATTTCCATTGCCCTGCATACCCTGTTTATGGCTGATCTGCTCTTTCTTGATTTGCTCATTGCAGTGAGATATGTGGGAAAGTCATATTTTGTATATCCCCCATGCCTGTCCACCATAGTGAAAGTTGCTGCAGACAATTCATCAACATATCTCCAGAGCGAGTAGTGCCTCATCCTGGCAGCACTTCTGGATATTACGTCTATGATTGAGAGATAATTCTCAACCATTTCCAGTGATTTAATTGTCTTGCACTCCCTTGGTGCGTTGGTGTTCATCCACTGTAGCAGTGTGTCCTTATCCATATCGCTTTCCCTTATGAGTCGTAGGTTTCTGTCAAAATCTTCTCCACTCAGGACTTCCCTGATCACATTGAATGTCTCGCTTTTCCTGTCTCTCAAACTTTCTCCTGACTCTCCTGATGAAAGTGCAAAGGAATATGCATCATTCACAGCACCCCTGATGTCCGGGAAGTTATTCCTGATTATTCCTTCTATTGATGCTCTTGAGACCTTCAACCCGCTTCTTGAACAGATATCCATTATCCTATCTGCCATTCTTGCAACTGCATTTTTATAATCAAGATCATTTTTTCTCTTGTACATTGTGAATTCCACAACTTCGCACATTGATATGATATCCTTTGCAGTGCTCCTTCTATAGAAATCCCAGTATTCATTCATCGTGATTATGACCGGTACCCTGGTATTTCTCAATGTTTCCTTGATCGCTACATATCCGCCTGTTTCCTTGCCCTCAGTTCCCCTTTCGAATATATTATCTGCTTCATCTATGAGAACCATCTTGTCGATTGTTCTTTTTTCATATTGATCCGTGAAAGAATCAAGTTCCATATACACAGTATATAATCCAGCAGTCTGGTTCAGGAATTTTTCATTTCTATATTCTGACGAATTTACCTCCAGAATCTTCCAGTTTTTCTCCTTTGAGATGACATATGCTGCAGAAGTTTTCCCTACACCCGGAGTGCCATATAATAGAAGCCCTTTTTTCTTTGGGTTACCGGATTCCCATGATGAAATCCAGTTTAATATCTTCTCCTTTGTTTCCCTGGACATGAGAAGATCATCCATTTTGGCTGGCCTGAGCTCTTCGCTCCATATGTCCATAATGAAGTGTAGTAAATCATGAATAAAACCTTTGCCGGATGACATACATGATCTGTAAGCACAGGAATATTGTGCATTAAGCATCCCTGTGAGACCACAACAAATTTTACAATTTTTTTGAGCAGGAAAGCTCCGACCTTCAGGGAGGAGAGGATGTCAGGAAAAAATAATAATATGAATCGTTGTATACTGTGAGCATGAGAAGAATCAGTGCCTACAGTCCACTGAGAGTCAGTTTTTCAGGTGGAGGAACTGACATTAATCCCTTCCTTGAAAATTACGGTACAAGCGTTGTAAACACAGCAATAGACAGAGGTGTCTATGTGACCTATACTGAGGATATGCAGCCGCTGGAAATTTCTTCCAGACATAACGTTAAAACTATAATTTTCGGTGACAGTGAAGACGAGAGTTTTCAGGACAGTATGGTACGGTTTCTCACGGAATATGGGATCAAAACAGGAAGATTATACATAAATGGTGAAGTTCCACCCGGTTCAGGACTTGGCTCTTCCAGTGCTATGATGACTGCACTCATAAGAGTCCTGAAGGAAATCAGAAACGAGTATGATGGACCGGAAAACCTTGCAAGGGAAGCATATCTTGCAGAAAGAGATTCCTTTGGAATCACCCTTGGAATACAGGATCCATACGCAATCGCCTTTGGTGGATTCAAGAGCATGGAATCCATGGGCATGGAGCCGAATTTCTCATTATTCAATGACACTGAAGTGATGAATAAACTATCTGCAGGCATGATCATATGTTATACTGGAAATACAAGGGAAAGCAGTGCGGTCCTGAGAGATCAGGTAGAAAAGGCCAAGAAGGGTGAGAATGACACCATTGATAAACTGGTCAGGATGAAACAGATTGCGCAGAGCATGAAAAAAGCAGTGGAAGATAATGACTGGCACAGGTTTAATGAGCTTGTAAACAGCGGATGGGGCATAAAGAAATCCCTGGGAACAAAAGTTTCAGGCAAGAACATTGACTTTATCGTGAATACTGCCATAGAATCTGGAGCATTATCTGCAAGACTCCTTGGTGGAGGAAGTGAAGGTTTTGTTCTTGCACTCTGTGATAGGGATAAACTATGGTCTGTACAGCAGAGCCTGAAAAAAATATCAAAATTCGTGATGAGAGTTAGCCCTGTGGTGAAGGGGACAGAACTATTCACTTTCTAATGGTTTTTCATTATTCCGAATGTGCATCAGTATTCGGTAGGTCAGGCCCCATACTATATCACCATGGTAATTGAGGCATAACCCTTTCACCGGATCAGTTGAATCAATACCGCCATCAAGTGGATACCATCCCCCGTATTCCATTTCATCTCCTGGCATTATATCAAAAATAGATCCTGCACCGCATAAAACGGGATATACTTTCAAATCATTAATCCTGATTGTGCTGAAATAATCGAGCACCTTCAATACACTTATGCTGGAAGAGGATGAACCGGTTTCTTCCTTAAATTCCCTCAGGGCACAGGTTATGGGATCCTCACCTTCCTTCATGAATCCTCCGGGAAAGCTCATGTCACCAGACCATGGGTCACCTTCCCTGCTCTTCCTTCTCATGAGGAGGACCTTCCTTTCATGGATCACAACACAAACAGCAGCGGAATTCCTCATTCATCTGCTAAATTGTGTAAAGAATCTTAACCTTTTCCATTTAGTTTTCTGAAAAAATGGTAAAACCTATAATCAATTTCATGATCAATATGAATGAGCAACAAAGTTTCAATAGATAGAGAAAAAACAGCACTCGTACTGATTGACCTCCAGAAGGGAATAGTTGGAAGAGAAACAAAACCCTATCCTTCAAGTGCCGTTGTTGCCAACGCTGTGAAACTCATTAACCGGTTCCGTGAGAATAAAATGCCCATATTCTTTGTACATGTTGACTTCAAGAATGCAGTCCCACTGATGACGGAGAGTGATTCCACCTTAAACAGGGGAAATCCGCCTGTAGACTGGGCAGATTTTGTGCCTGAACTGGGAGTCACCACATCAGATCTTGTCGTTACTAAGAGGCAGTGGGGTGCATTCTATGGAACAGATCTTGAACAGCAGCTGAGAAGGAGAAATATCCATACGATCGTTCTTGGAGGTATTTCCACAACTTATGGTGTGGAGAGCACTGCACGATTTGCGTATGAATTTGGCTTCAACCAAGTATTTGCAGAGGATGCCATGACAGATATGTCAGAGGAAGCACACAGGATATCTGTTGAATATGTACTCAAGAGAATGGGCAGGGTCAGAACCACAGAAGATATTCTTTCATCCATATGATGGAAACGAAAGAATCAAAACATTCCGGATGAGGAATTTACATATTCCATTTTTTACCATGAATGTCGTGTTTTGTAGAAACAAAAGTTTACAAACATTTATATAGAAGTTTATTTTTACTACTTGATAACCATGTTAGGCGGACAACCAATATTCATATTAAAAGAGGGCTCTAAAAGAGAGACCGGAAAAGATGCGATGAAGGCGAACATAGATGCTGCAAAAAGCATTGCATCAGCAGTAAGAACCAGCCTTGGCCCAAGAGGAATGGACAAGATGCTTGTTGATTCCCTCGGAGATATTGTCATCACAAATGACGGAGTCACAATCCTGAAAGAAATGGATGTTGAACACCCGGCTGCAAAGATGATGGTAGAGGTCTCAAAGACCCAGGATACAATGGTTGGAGATGGAACGACAACAGCAGTGGTCGTTGCTGGGGCACTGCTTCAGGAAGCAGAATCTCTCATAAACCAGAATGTTCACCCGACTGTGATTGCAGATGGATACAGGATGGCTGCACAGAAGGCGAAGGAAATACTTGATGAGATTGCAACAAAGGTTGAGATCACCGACAAGGAAAAGATCATGAAAATGGCTTCCACATCCCTCAGCAGCAAGTCTGCGTCGGGAAGCAAGGATAAACTCAGTGAGATTTCCTATGAAACTATAAAGACCATAGCTGAGAAGACTGGAAATGGCTACAAGGTTGACTTGGACAACGTCCAGATAGTTAAGAAACAGGGCGGAGACATAGATGACACCACGCTTATATATGGTATTATAGTGGACAAGGAAAAAGTTCACCCTGGAATGCAGGATTCCGTGAAGAATGCAAAGATAGCAGTACTCAACGCTGCACTTGAAATCAAGAAACCTGAATTCGACACAAACATAAGAATAGATGACCCGACAATGATACAGAAATTTCTCTCACAGGAAGAGTCAATACTGAAGGAAATGGTCAAGAAAGTGAAGGAAACGGGAGCAAATGTCCTCATAACACAGAAAGGAATTGATGATCTTGCACAGCATTACCTTGCAAAAGAGGGTATTTATGCAGTTAGGAGAGTAAAGAAAAGTGATATTGAGAAACTTTCGAAGGCCACAGGAGCTACAATTGCATCATCCATTGATGAACTGACCTCATCAGATCTAGGAAAAGCAGAACAGGTAGAGCAAATCAAGATAGGCGATGATTACCTCACATTCGTGACTGGATGTGTCAATCCAAAGGCTGTTTCGCTTCTTGTCAGAGGTGGAACCGAGCATGTGGTTGATGAAATTGAGAGGTCTATAGTGGACTCCATTCATGTTGTTGCTGCAGCCATAGAGGATGGAAAATATGTCACAGGCGGAGGATCAGCAGCAGTCGAGATCGCAGTAAAGACAAGAGAGTATGCAGTAAAGGTTGGAGGAAGACAGCAGCTCGCAATTGAGAAATTCGCAAACGCCATGGAGGAAATACCAAGAGCACTCTCTGAAAATGCAGGAATTAACGCAATCGACATACTCATAAACCTCAGGAATGAGCATGCGAAGGGCCACAAGAAATTCGGAATAAACCTATACACAGGGAACATAGAAGACATGGAGAAAGCAGGAGTCATAGAGCCCATAAGAGTTGGAAAGCAAGCAATAGATGCTGCAACCGAGGCTGCAGTCATGATTCTCAGGATCGATGACGTTATTGCAACTAAGGGATCAAAAGGCGGATCTCCTCCACCAGGCGCAGGCGCTGGAGAGGACTAATTTCCCATTTTTTTATTTTTCATATTCATTTTTGGATCTTGTTGAAAATACTATTATTTCCAGTAATCCTAAGGAAAGCAGTGCATTTCCTGTAATGTTAAGATAAAATATCGGAAAGTGCGTGAGTGCTATACGATCAAATGCGATTAATTCACCAAGGAAAAAAATGATTCCTGAAATAGCTTGACCAATAATGTACAGAATTCCAGCAATCTTCATTCCAGATGAATTTTCTTCAATTCCAATTTTTATGAAACCAAATTCAAAGATGAGTGAAACAAAAATATAAGTTGCGTAAATCAAATTGCGTATACTGCTTAATGAATTGCTCAAAGGGGTGGGAATGAGAAAAATAATCGGAAATGCTAGAAGATAGAGTATAACCCTAAGTATAGCGGCAATCGTAGCTGCACTTTGCTCTGTGGAAAAAATGTACTTACCAATGGACAGTTTAGAATATGCATTTCTAAGCAATATAAGAGAAAAAGAGTATAGAAATATTGGAACTCCTACGAGGTATAGAGATTCATAAATGTCCGTTGGGTGATAAAATAGATAATAGTATAGAAAAGTTGAAAGAATCGTTGAAAAGAGGGCAATTAATGCAAAATTTCTCATTAAAGTGTAGTCTGCCATTTTCAGTGGAAATTTGTATGAGCAGATCGGACAGTATTTCGCAATCTCAGGGATATCTGTATTGCAATTTGGGCAAATCATTTTAAGAATATTTAATCATAATATAAAATTACTCGTAACACCAAGGGTGCGGGATACTATCTTTCCCTGTTCCTGAATATTATTAGATAAAATTACATGTCAAGGAACTCCTTGGGACAATTTAACTTTACCTGAACTGAACTTTGTAACTTTCCACTCGATAAATCCATAAATTCATTTTATGACGATTTCTGTGCCTCCCTCCATTTTTACCTTGTTCTAAGTAAAAAAATTTATAGTTATCTAATGGGAACAAACACCAGCAGTGGAATCCATTAAAAACTGGAGTAGAACAATAATCTCCTCGAAAAAAATATTTGTGAAATAATCATGAAATTTCAATGAGATAGTTCTTCATCAAAATACCTACATCTTCCGGTGACAGACAAGCGAGATCATTAAACGGCAATTCCATTAGGTTAACCACTCTTTCACCCAGATAATATCCAGTCTCTTTCCATCCGTCAACATTAAACCATGAACCAAAGAATCTATTGGTTTCTCCACCTGCTTCCACTTCTGAAAGGAATAGTTCAGCGAGATGAGAGAGATGATCTTCGCACCAACCAACCCATCCTGGTTGTCCCAACCCCTGATGCCAGCTTTCAGAAGGAATTAAACGCGATTCAAAATACTGGGCAAATCCCTCCTCATAAAGGGTCCACAGAGAACCATTACCATTATTGATTTTTCTTTCCCTTCTTAACTCATAATGAATTGTGTGGCCCATTTCATGAAGGATGAGACCTTTTAAGGCTATTTCTCCTTCCCACCCCATATCAACTATGTTTTCAAGCCCTAGTAGGATTGCAGGTCTTGAATCATAATCTGTTGCCCATCCTGCACCGTTTCCTAAACCAAGATAGATTACGAAAGTTATTCGTGGCAGATGAAATTTCGATATTTCCGAATCTTTGTACAGGTCCTTAATGATCTTCCTGAGATTCGCACATGCCTGTTCCATTACGCTGAACCTGTCTACATTTATGGGAAATATCTTATCTCTGGCAATATCTTCCCAATTAAGTCCAGATTCTGTGTAATCCTGTACAATTTTTTCGAATAATTCCGGATAATTTGTTTTGTAGTAGCTTTCCCAAGTTTTTATCTCTTCACTGGCATTATCCTTTTGACTTTTATTCCAGTAATCCATAAACTCCGGGAAAGTATCTATGAGATCAAATTCATTCCCCATAAAACAACTTCCATCAGATATGAATCTACACAATCAATTTATAAGATAAACTTTTGGTTGAAGAGAATTAAAATGTGCAATCTTTGAGGTGCTAAAAAGTTATGAAACTGTTCATAATTCCCTAGAATTCTGTTGGAGATTCGGAACATATTTAAATGAGCAGATAGGAGTAATATAAAGGGAAAAACAAATATCGAGCTAAATACGGCGGACATTTCATTTCTATTATTTTTAAATCTTATCTCTCTGAGAAAATCCATACGGAGCTACCGAGATACAGAAGCGTATATTATGGCTTTTTGATATATCTGCTATTGAAAAGCGTGGAATATAAGATATATGGAATTAAGATTTTAATTTAGAATTCCAAAGTTGCAAATTGTTATTGAGATTATCACTCCATTTCCTAATCGCAGGAAATTTGCTAAAAATAATTTCCATCTTCCTATTAACTTCTTTTGCTTCGCTGTTATATTTATTACATACATTTATATTGTTAAATTTCCCAACCCCATTACACAGATTGCAGGTGACCGTATAAGTTACATTTTTATATTGCTCCCTTAGAGGAACGTTATCTGGTAAACTTCGAGAGGAAACATCTAGTTCCCTCCTCGTGTATTCCAGTTCCCCTTCGCCGTGACATTTAGGGCAGATAACTGTTTCTTCATCATCCAGTTGAGCAGTTTCAAAGTATTCAAGTGGTTCCAGCACCGGTATATAATTACGAAGAGTTACTTTGAAGACTCTTTTTCCGTGGTATTTGACATCTGGAATCTCTATGGCCCTTTTATCAATTCTGAACGAGTGAATTTCCAGTATTACGGATACCAAAAAAACGATAATTGTGGTTAGCAAGAGATAAACATTTCTTGAGGACATGACAAATAATATCATAACAATAGAAATTAAAAATAAGACGCCAGCGGTTGAGCTGTATCTATGTGAAATTTTCTTATAAGACAACTGTGATTGATTATTGGCAAGGATAGAATCAACTTTGTCAAAAGATAATTTTGGAATTGTTCTAATTAAATTTCTATACTTTTCATCATTTTTCCTAGGATATAGAGATAATGACACTATTTCTAAAAAATCCTCAATGCTGAAAAGTTCCGGAATTACAGATAATTTTTCTAAAAGGAGGTTGTTAATATCCAGAATTTTTCTTAAATAACCAGCCTCATCAATGTATTCATACAACCTGTTATCTGTAGGTTCCATTATGATCCTCATCCTAAATAATTTGGTCTTTGTTACTTTCTCAGATTCAAATTTTCTAACTCAGCCTCACAAATCCTCACTCTATTATTCCATTCTTTCAGCTTACGACCCAGCATTAAA
This sequence comes from Thermoplasmata archaeon, assembly GCA_021833045.1. Next base: position 455 of record JAKBGP010000034.1, on the reverse strand, counting down.
ACTCTTTGTTGATTAAGAATTGCGTGATCGCCATTCTTAATCTTTTCTCCCAATTCTTTAATCTTATCTTTAATCTCATCCCGTTCTTGCATTGTATCTTCCAGAATTTTATTCCATTTCTCTATTTTTTTATCAGATGACACATATAAGTTAGCTTTTAGAAATATTTTAAATTTTCGACATTGTAACATTCTCGATATATGAGGAAAATATGTCTTTTCCCAGATCTTTCACGAAATGGTAATGACATATCAGCTGTAATATTCCCGGAAATACCATGGATATGGATTACTTTATTGCAGGAGACATATCCCTCAGGACGGAAACCGGATCGCCAAAGAGATCCTTTATTCCATGAAGAAACGGGATTATGTATTCCATGCTCTCTGATGGCATTATGCATGCATCCATCGTTATTTCTGTCATGCCATCCTTGGCCATGAAGACGATCTCAT
>JAKBGP010000033.1 GCA_021833045.1 Thermoplasmata archaeon | reverse complement strand
ATCTGCAAATGAATCTATTTACAAACCAATCAACGTAACATATATTACCAAATTAAGTTATGATAATTCAACTGAGATATCCGAATATGACCTAAAAATCACTTCAGAGAAAAACTACTCATACGCGTTTAATATTCCCAGAAAAAGGAGCCTATACTATGAAAACATTGAGGTTAACTCTGAACTAAGATACTTCAACACCGTAAAGAATGTGACTGAAAATTATATGAAAGTTTTCACTATTCCCCCTCTTTTTTCAGTTTTTATTCTAAAGTCAGTCAACCTTTCATATGGTTCCAATTTCTCGGTTTACATGGGTAGTCACTTATATCAAAGCTCCAATGGAATCATTGAATTCAGAAATGTGAAACAATGTCTAAACGTTCTAACAATGAATTCAGGCTTCATGGCACCAGAGGAAAAGAACATTACAGTTCACCCAGGTTTAAATTATATCAAATATAAGATAGAGTCAGGCAAGGTGGTTTTTACCGGTACTCTTTCTGAAAAACTTATAATAAGCGTAGGCAACACGAACTATGAATATTCAAATGGGCTATCAATTACCCTAACATATGGAAACCACACAATAATGTTGAACAATTCCGGAAAAGTTACATTTATAGATATTTTCGTACATAGTAATATGACAAGTATTTACCTGTATCAAAGGAATTTAAAACCCCCAATAGATTGGAGCGCTGAAGTTCTTCCAATATTGCTTTCTTCCCTTGCCATATCTGTAATATACAATATTTCCAGAAAGAAGTTAAGAAGAATTTGTCCTGTTTGTATGCAGGAAGTAACTTTTGATCGTAAACACTCACACGAGTAAGCTTTTATCAAAACCTGATGTTTGAAACGCTGAAGTTCTGTGCTGATGTTCCATTGGTATAAAGTTCGTAGTTAAATACTGTTGTAACGGGAACAATATGGAACATATTGCTTATTGCATATATCCTGGTGAAATTTATATTTCCATATCTTTGAATAAATATGTACTGGTTTATACCTGAATAATACGTATTTCCACTTACTGTTCTATTCATCCCAATGTAAATATCATAAATTCCATTTATAGTCATTTCTACTCCAACAAAATTTTTAATCTTGTCATTTGTCACAGAGGTCCCATTTCCTGAGTAGGAATAATTAAAGTTAAGATTATCCCCTGAATTCTTTAAATAAGATAGGTTTACTGCAGAATTTGAAAGCCTTATACAGTTAATCTTCGAGATATTATGATCGGGTGAAAGGGAAATCGTAAAACCGTTACCTGAGCTACCATTCCCGTTATTTAAGTGGTAATTAAATCGATTACTGATCTGACTTGTGTCAACACCCCAGCATAAAAATGGAGATTTCAGGTTGTTTGTTGGATATTGAAGATTGTAGTTTGCAATCCCTATTCTGTTTATCTTTGGAGCTTTGACAGTAATATAATCACTAAGATAGTTATAGTATGCCTGAATCCTAAAGGTGGTACCCTGTTTCAACAGATATGCATATGATTCAGGATATGCGGTTACATAATTTTGCCCAACATGAAGTGATGAAGATGCGTACCAAAGCATGCCATTATAGTTACCTTCCGTAGCGGTACTGGGAATTATTCTAAAATAAATTGGAGAGGTAAGGTTAGAACCTAGCGCTGGCTGGTAAGTGATGCTGATATTCATAGATGTTATGTATCCAGGAATGCACTGCTGATCTGACATATTTTCAACTGCATTTATGTGGTAAATATTACTATCATTATCATTGTATGATAAATAGATTGACCCGGCAGTCGTTAAAGATATAATTATTATAACTATTACTGCGAACGTTATATTCTTCTGCAAATATTTCCTGATACCTGTTATATAAATACCTGTGTTTAGTGGCTTTGCCCTAATATCAGAGAGCGTTGGTGGTTTTATGTTTTCTTCTCTTAAATAATCTGCAAAACTTATAACGATTAAAAGCGACCAGTCAACAATATACCCAAGCAGTACCCTGTAATTTACAAGGAACATGAGCATAGGAAAGATAAATAGTGCGTACTTCAGCTTACTGTAGAAACGTACATAAAAGAGGAAGGTAATTATTATCGTTGCTAAGAATATAAGTGTAAAAACAGTGGATGGAATTTTAAACAATCCTGTGAATGAAAGTTCCGAAAAACCTATGCCTATACCAAGAACAGGCTGGAATTCGGCTTCGACGATGTTCCTAAGCCAGTCATAAGGCTGCATAATTATAAAAGGAAGGTTGGTGAGGAGAAAAGAAAACGCGGCGAGACTAAAGAAGACGAAAGACTGCTTGAAAGATTTTCCTTTTTCCATGAAAATCATAAAGATAAGAAACGGAAAGGCAACTATAGCCAGCTGCTTGGATGAAATTGATAAGCCGTAAAATAGGCCAGATAGCCAGGGTTTTTCCCTGAAGATATAGGCCAACACAAGAAAGAAAATCCATAGTATATCAGTTGAACCTCCTATTGAAAGCCCGAATGTATATACACTTAACATTATTATTAAGGAAAAATAAGGTAAAATCTTCTCCATATGAGTTTTCCTTAAATATAGAAAAACAGCCAGAAAATTAAGGGCTGAAAATATGAATAAGGTTGTATAATCAGGAAGATGGAAATATACAACTGGTAGAAATGCAAGAACCGACATTCCAGGATATAACAATATTTCCACCAGTTTACCATTCAATCCCGGTGTTACATAAAGTGAATATGGCTTTATGTAACTGAATGCACCAAGCATGTTGCTTTTAATATATGGGTCTTTGCCCTCAAGAAAAATTTTCGCAGCATATGTTTGAAGTATAATTTCATCGGTTAATGCATTGGGATATAATGTTGATATAACAAAGAAAAGTTGTACAATTGATAACACAAAACCAATATAAGGAAGGTTTTTGATAATTTTTGATTCTTTTATGCTGGTTAGAAAAACAAACATAAGAATAATTCCTAGAACGACTAGGATTACTCCATTAATTATTGAACCATAATCTAGATAACTCGTATAATTTATAGATATGAATGGTAAAATAATGAATACTAAGCCAAAAACAAAATAGCGGATTCGGCTCAACTTCTTAACTTCGGTTTCTGACTTCATATACAGATCAAATAAAACTAAATTTAAAAGAAGTTGTTAAAGATTGTTATTGTATCATTATAAATGCCATACTACACCCTGACTTCCCCCGAAGTTTGTCGAGAACGAAGCCAGAATGCCGATACCCGTAGCAAGCATATAATTTACACTGAATGCAGTTAAGAGAAATATCATTGCAAAATATATTGCAGATCCAAGACTGCTCATCATATTATATCTTGCGTACTTTCTCAGTACTGAGCCACTACTCCTTCTTCTGCGATATGTCCAGTAATTGTTTAGTATGAAGTTGCTGACAATCGATGCTTCTAGAGCCAGTATGGCTCCCATATATAGTGGATCATGAAAACCACCTACTATTAACTTCATCATCAACAGGTTAAGAATTGCCCCTGAGATTCCAACAACAAGAAATTTAACCATCAGGTAGTCTGAAAGATTGAGTAATAATTTAAGGTATCTTATAAATTCCTTGATTCCAAACTTACTCTTTCCTGCAGCCCTTTTATTGAATCTGTATGGAACCTCAACAACATTCCTGGTGCCAGAGGCAACCAGCACTTCTAGAAGAACCTTGTAACCGTTTGACTTGATCTGTTCTGGTTCTATAATGTCCCTTTTGAACCCAAAAAATCCTGACATTGGATCTTTTATTCCTTCTGTTTCCTGTAAGTTTATGTGAGCTAAAAGTGTAGCTACTTTAGATATCATTCCCCTTGAGAAGCTAAAATCGCTTTTTCCTCCCCTAATATATCTTGATGCAATTGCAACATCCTTTCCCTTCTTTAACTCTCTTAAAATTCTGGGAACTACCTCTGGAGGATGCTGTAAATCACTATCCATTACAACTACGTATTTACTGCTGGATGCCAGCATTCCATCCCTAATGGCTGTGGCAATACCCAGCTTACCTTCTCTTTTGACCAATACAATATTCGTGTATTTCGCAGCAAGCTTTTCTACAACATTTGACGTACCGTCAGGGCTGTTGTCATCCACAACTACTATTTGATGATCAATATTCATATCTTCCAAACGGTGTATCAATATAGGTATGTTGCGCGATTCGTTATATGTCGGAATTATGATAGATAGTTCAGGAATAAAGCTCCCCCCATATAGTCAACATAATATCTTTTAGGATATTAAATTTTTTCTATGTCAATATTTAAAAATATATTGCTAGTTTAAAAGAGTATTTATGCATCCGCATAAGAATCTTTATCAACATTTATTAGATTAGCTGCCTGCTGTCTGACTGATTTCCACTCTAATTTGTTTTTAAAACGATTAAAGTAATTCTCCTAAACATTTATGTTCTTTCCTATATCTATGTGGTACCAGGTTTCAAGATTTGAGTTGTAAGCTATGATTACATAGCTGTTGTGCTCTTCAAGAAAATATGATGTGTCATTGGTGTGTATATGAAACGATGTATACAATTTTCCTGAAGCGGGTTTAAACTCAGTAGAATTCCAGAAAAAACCATTTGGATTGTTCAAAAAACCATCTTCAAGTATTCTGAATCTTAATGAAAGATTTTTAATCTCGCTTGAATATGTAACATTAACATAGAGACAATTAACACTTCCAGTACTATTCATACCTTCTGGTGTTACGGATTCTATTTTTATTTTTTGCTTATATGAACTGTCATTCTCCAGAAATACAAAGGTTGGGAGCAATATGATCAGTACCAACATCACCGGCACCATTATCCGGTAAATTTTCTTTATTTTATTGCTGTTTAGATGTATTGCCTGGTAAAATTTCTGAATAAACTGAAATGAAAAATCTTTCCTTTGCTCTATGGTATTTCCCTTTCTAATTATATATGGCAATGTTGAAAGAGTCAGTATTGGCCAGTACATTAAATAATTCTCCAGAAGTCTGAAATTGAATATCAGAACTATAATAGGGAGGGCTGTTAAAGAATATTTTAAGGTGTCAAATTTATATGCATAAATCAATACAAAGAAGAGCCACACGGATATCATTAGAGTGGTAAAGAACTCCCTGTCTGCAAATGGTATATATCCAGATATATAAAATTGAGATAAACCAAATCCTATACCAATTATTGGGGCATTTTCAGGTGCAAGGATCGAATTGAAGAATGTTGTGGGACCCATCATGATAAACGGTAAATTTAATAAAATAAAAGAAACGGCTGCCATTAAAGTAAATTCTAATAATTTCCTACTCCCGTATCTTTTGTATATAAATATTAGAAGAAATGGGAGGATAAATATGGGTAGCTGTTTGGATGCAAGAGAAAGACCAAAAAGAATACCAGGAATATAACGTTTTTGAAGTAGCATCAGAGAAGAAGCAAGAAAGGTAATCCAAATTATATCGGTTATCCCATTCAATGAGAAAAATATCAAATTTATATTGAAAAGTGCAACAGCAATAGCCAATGGAGCCATAAAAGCTAGGTCTCTTTCTATAAATTCCAGGGCAATAAGACTTAGGAGCAATAAAGTAAAGAAGAAGAGGACTACTTCAGGATTTACGTGAAGAAGTATGAATGGTATAAGAATTAAAAATGATAAATCAGGATATTGAAGATTTGTGACGTATCCTCCGGAAAGCTTTGGAGTGAGGCTTGAAAGTGGAACACCATAGGATTCCATACTTTTCAACGCATACTGAAAACCGTAAGGATTTAAACCAGATAGAAATCTCTTTGCCGATAGTACCTCAATGGCGAATTCGTCTGTATATGTTTGTTTCATTGACATGCCTATTAAAAAGATTACTGAACCAACGCTAATTATTGCAATTATGATTACTAGCCTAAGAAATCGTTTCGTTATTTCCCTTCTTTTACCCGATAGCGTAGAAAGTACTATAAAGAGAAACCCGAAGATAGCGAGAAGAAATTCAATCATTATGTAGAATGGGCCTGAATAGCCAACATAACCATATATGCTATATGGAAGATAAATCAGGAGAATACCAAGAGCAAGGAATCCAATCCTCTGGATTATAAGATCAAAGTTCTCAAGATTCTCCCTTTCTATTTAAATCACCTGCTATTAGCGCTGTACTGCTTCAATTCAAGTTCCTGCTTAATAACTGTAATTGAATCGAGACTTAAATAAATTTTTATATTACGGAAGTATGAATTCGATCTTATTTTTATGAAATCGTTCCCTTTCCCTATAACAGATATCTCCTTATTCAGCGATAATAATGAAAGATTGTTCTTTCCGGATAACCCCTTTAGAGTTAGATTATAGCAACCGGGAGCAATGAGACCTACATTATAATAGCTTATTCCCTTATCTTTCTGGATTACTGATGATGAATTCTCATTCAAATAACCGTATATTACTGGTGATAAAACTGAATTAAGCTGGTATAGGGCGACTCCCTTATAGAAATAAGTGAGTTTATAATTAAAATTATTTAGCAGGTAATTTATTTTAATTATGGGAGAATTATTAACATGAATCCCTGTTGCAACAGGCGATGTGAAAAAATAACTGTAAGGATCTGTTATGATATAATCTGGAATAGTTGTATTGAAATTAGAATTTAAACAGACTGGCATATATCCCTGTTCCAACTCAGGTAAGTTTCCTGCTATTAATACTGAAGAACCATGTGGAATATTGTTGATGAATGACATTAGATAGCCATCAGCCTTTGTTGGAATTATCTTTTCATATGTGCTATAAAGGATGGTTGAAGACCCCACGACGTATTCTTCCTGAGGATGATCATTCTGCTGTGCTGGAATTAAATTTCCTATAGGCGTAAAGAGATAGAAAAGAATTATGTTTAAAATTAGTATAATCACAAGCAATTTTCTAATATTGAACCTCTTTCCTGATATTTTAATGAATCTTCTCAACCCAAATATAAATGCAATGAACAGTGTTGATACATAAAGACTTGGATACTGGAAAAACATCTGAGATTCATAAGGTAGGTATGAATTTGTAAAGAGGAGTAAGCCATAGGGTAAGAGTAAAATCAAAAATTCAATTCCAAGAAGAGGTATAAAGAGAAATGGTAACATGATTCTGACAAAAAATTCAGCCTTAAACCATACATTACCATAAATCCCAGGGTTAAGATTTATGCCAATATAGTGGGAGGGGTAAAATTTTAGGTAATATATGCTTGGGAGAATAAATATTATTATCGCAAATATTGCCTCTGATAATTCATACTTCATAATATTGAATTTACCAGATGATATCCATCTCTGCATAACCATGATAGCAAGGAACAGGAATACAATCACTGGAGACATTAGGTCTGTGATAGAAGCCAGAGAGAGGAAAATCAACCACTTTGATGTATCTCTTCTAATATAATAATATACTCCTAGCAGGAAGAATGTTGGAAAGAATGCCATATAATGGAAATCAAACCAGAATACACCTGATAGTGGATAATAGAGATAAAATATTAAACTGATCAAAAGGGCAAATTTTTTTGACTTTAACACTTCGCTGGCGATCAAATAAACTACAACTCCAGAAAATGATAGAAAAAAATCCTGTAGAAAAAGGAGAAAATATTCTTTTGGAAATAGAGCATAAATAAATCCAATAGGGATATATATTAGCTTATTTGTGGCTACTCCACTACTCATTACCTGTCCAAGAAAGGTCTGCCCGTAAATTACGTTATATGCAAGGGATGCATTAACTCCCAGATCATAAACATTCTCTGAAAATGATAAATATCTCAAATATGAAATTGATGAGTAAATTACTGAAAAAGAAATAAAAAGAAATAAAACCCATCTAATTTTCCATATTTCCATGTAGATCTTTCCAATGCTAAAGTTTCTTTTGGATTTCTGATTTTTAGGGATATCCTCTTTATCACCTTCATTATACATCAAATCTACTTCGTAACTGTGATCAATTCAATGGTTTAAAATTATGCAATATCGAAAACATATATAATCAGAGGCAATGCTGAACCAATGTCGATAGCCATCTTTCTGACAACTGACCTAAAAATGGGCGGAGGAGTGGAAAGATGGACTTTGAATACAGTAAAAGGAAGACCAAATGATCAAAAGATAATAATTATTTCGACAGATTATGCTGATAGAGCCAGATTTTCAGTGGTCAATCAAATTTCACAAATTGACCATGAACAAAAACTTAATTTGATTGAAAATAAATTTAATTTTTTGAGAAGATCTAAAATGCTTTCTTTCCTCTTAGATAATGCAATTATACCAATTATGCTGACATTTTTTAAAAGATCATATTCCAAAAAATTAAATTTGTCGGGCGTTGAAATAGTATATTTAACAAAGAACCAGTACTGGAAACTGTTTAAAGGAAAGAAGATAGTTGGAAGTAATCATACAGAATTTGGCAATGATGGTTTTATCTCCAGACTAAAGGCAAAACTGTACAGAAGTGGTATAATCTACAGGGATATCTCATATTTTCACGTATTTCCAGGCAGGGAAAAAATAGAGAAAATTATAGGAACGAAAGCCGAAGTTGCAGTCATTCCAAATGGCACTACATCCAGAAACTGTAATAAAAAAACAGGAGATTTAACCAGATTTCTCTTTGTTGGGAGACTTGAAACAATAAAGGGTATTCAAATTCTGCTTACTGCATGGACAAACATCAAAAGAGAAGATTGTTACCTTGATATTGTTGGTGCTGGAACACTGACGAAGGATAGCTATTTAGGATTAAAAAATGTAAATTTCCGGGGAATTGTAAGTGATGAGGAACTAAATAAAATATATTGCAAAAGCGATGTTTTTATTTACCCTACTCTCTGGGACTCGTTTCCAAACACAATTATAGAAGCGATGTCAGCGGGCTGTAAGATAATAACCTCCAGATTTCTGAAAGGAGCCTTTGGTGGAAACGGAAACGAATCGTTTCTGACTTTCGTAGAACCGAATACAAGTTGCATTATAGAAGAGATAAATAAGGCTGCAGACAACCTGGATGAAACCAGAAAGCAGGGAGAACTAACCTATGAATTCTTTAGAAAGAACTATGAATTAGCCATGGTCAATGAGAAATTTTTCAACTTTTTAAACAAAATAAGAAACGAATGACTGTTTTGGGAAAAGTGAAGACAACTAAAAGATTTTTACATATGAATAAATTAGCTTCTATGAATATACTTGTTACGGGAAGCAAAGGGTTCATAGGAACAGAGATCATGAAGTGCCTTCAGGAAAATGGATATAGTCCGGATGGCGTAGATATTGGAGATAGTGTAGATGAAAAAAAGAAATATGATATTATACTTCACTTTGGAGCCAGAACACTCATAAGGAATTCATTTTCTAAACCATATGAGTATTTTGAAGATGGATTAGGTCTTACCATGAAATATCTTGAGCTTGCCAGAAAACATGATTCACTATTCCTCTTCCCTTCATCAGGATCAACTGCTGAACCTTCTAATCCCTATTCCCTAACCAAAAAACAGGCTGTAGAATGGATAAACCTTTACAGAAAACTGTATTCCACAAGAGTAATCATCTTCCGCCTTTTCAATATATATGGAACGACTGCAAGAAAGGGTGCAGTATATCTTTTTACCAATGCAGCACTTAAAGAACAGACCGCAACAATCTATGGAGATGGAAGCCATGTAAGGGATTACGTCAATGTGCTTGATTTAGCCAAAACAGTTCTTGAAGTTGTAAATGGAAATATAAACCCGGGAGATTATGAAATTGGTTCTGGTGTGGGAACGAGTGTTAATGAAGTTATATCAATGGTAGAAAAGGTAACTGGAAAAAAGTTAAAAACAGAGAAAAAGCCGTTCATAGTTGATGAAGCAGACGAATTGATAGCCCATAATACAATTGTAAAGAACCCGATGAAACTTATTGACGGTATAAAGTTAATAAGGGACAGTCTTGTAACGGAAAACAAATGAATATTGCACAAACCAGTCATCATTACTACCCACATTCCGGTGGAACTGAAACTGTAGTAAAGACTGTGGTAGACGCATTGGCTTTAAGGAATAATACGGTTCATGTTTTTTCCGACTATGAAGACCTGAAGCAATTAAAGGATGAGAAAAACATATTATATCACGGTATTAGACTAAAAAGAGTGGGGAAGTTCAGGTTCCCGGCATCCGGATACTGGAAAGAAATTGAAGATTCGGATTGCGATATTCTTCATGTGCAGGGACAGAGGGTATGGAGCTCTGATTACCTTTATACTCACCTGAATAGAATCAAATCAAAGAAAGTTTTTACTGCTCATGGCTATTATCAGCTAATTTACGGCGGTATGATTAACAGGCTTTATTATGGCAGGTTTATGCCCTCATTTCTCAATAAATTTGATAAGATAATCTGTCTAACAGATGTGGAAAAGCGAATTTCTGAGAGAATGTTTCCTAAAATAACAAATAAAATAACTGTTCTTCCAAACCCTGTGGATTTCAAAAGGATGGATGAAATTTCATTAGACAGGGGTGTTCTGGAAAAATACAATCTGGTTGAAAAAAACTTTTTTATACATGCAGGTGGGCTTCAGAGGAATAAAAATATTGAATTTATACTGGAAGCAATGAAGGGGTTAAAAATTCCATTAGTTCTATGTGGAAACATACCAGATACTAATTATTTTGAAGAAATTAAGTTAAAAGCCACTCAGATGAAAGTGGAGATAAGGGTACTGGGTTCCATAAATGAGGATGAACTATTTTCACTTATTAGAAAAGCGAGGTTTTACCTATCTGGATCTATCTTTGAAGGATTCGGCATATCCATGGTTGAAGCATCCTATCTTGGTACTATGGTAATCGCAAACAACGCAGGCATTGCCACCGAACTACAGGAGATGGGGGGTCTAAAAATTGCAAATAGCCCAGAACAGATGCGAAAGATTATTGATAGTGAAATGAAGATAGAGGATCATGAACAATTGAAAGAATCTCTAAAAAAAAGATTTTCAAAGGATGAAATAATAGACAGACTGATAAAGCTCTACGGAGAGTTGATATGATAGAAAAAGTCTCTGTAGTAATAACTGCCCATAATAGAAAAAAATATCTTTTGGAAGCAGTTAACTCAGTGTTGCATCAGGTGAATCCTGGTGTTGAAATTGAAATCGTGGTAGTGAAGAATTTCGTTGACGATAAAATAGATTCTTTCCTCATGAATTCTGGTGCAGTGAACATATATACAGATGAAGAGAGTTTTGGAGGTAAACTCTCCCTTGGAATTGATGCATCTTCAGGGAATATAATCTGCTTCCTTGATGACGACGACATGTTTAATCCTATTAAAATAGCACTAATAAGAAAGATTTTTGATGAAAACAAAGGGCTTTTATTCGTTCACAACGATATCCAGATCATTTCTGAGGAAACTACATGGAATACCGCTCGGACTACTAATGAAGAAGCGAGTAAGTTTAAAGTATACAGTAGCGAGAAACTAAGTAGGAGAGAATGGGGAAAAATTCTATCTTCCAGAGCAGACTGGTACGTATCATGTGCTTCCATGGATGCGCCATTCGCAAAATCTATTTCACAAATAGTGTATCAATCTAATAGAAGTTTAGATAAGATCCTGTTTCTTCTTGGTACAGGTAAAGAGGCATCGTTTGGACTTTGCAAAAATCGACTTACTATGTATAGAAAGCATGAAAGTATTACTGGACTTAAAACGGATGTCACAGATTTTAGAAACAGGAGGCTAAAGTTCACCAAAGAGTCAATTGAAAATTTAAGAAGAACTTTCAAGAGTTATATAAAAGGAGTGAATAATTTACCGTATAACTATATGCTTTTGAAGATGGAGGGAAATTTAGCAATATACGATAAATATAGAAGGGGCAAAACTTTTAGAATAATGACCTCTGAATTAAAACATTTTATAAGATATGGTGGGGAAGAATATGCCTTACTGTCGATGCTTCTATTTTTAAATATTTTTTCAAACAGGCTCTCTATTAGAGTATTTCGGTATATCCAAATAAGAGATATCTAAATATTTCTGGAAAAGAACTCTGATTCGATCTTATCGATTATTGTCTTGATCTTGCTAGATTTTTTGTGCTTATTTATAATCCACATACCAAAAACTGAAAGAAACATTTTTGGGATGGTCTTGAAGACCTTAAGTTTTGAACCGTGCTCGTTGTTCCATTCTATACCGACTTCAACCGGCTCAAGGCCATATTCCATGGAGTGATAGATTACAGAGACATCAAATGCCCAGTCAAAAACCCTTACCTTCTGTATTATCTCCTTCAACGATTTTGATCTGAAAACTTTAAGGCCACACTGTGTATCCTTGATGTCCATTCTGAATAGAAAAAATACGAAATAATGGAATACCCTTCCAAATATGATCCTGTAACCTGGTTGCCTTACTTTTATTTTAGAACTTCTCATCCACCTTGATGAAACAACAAAATTTCTATCCGTTAGAAGAGTTGACAACCTATTCACTTCTGAGGCGGGAATAGAACCATCTGCATCAACATATGCTATTATATCTCCAGTAGCCTTTTCTATTCCTTCCTTAACCGCTCTCCCCTTTCCAAGCCTGTGATTGTGCTGGATTACCTTACAATCAGGACAGATAGATTCTACGATTTCAGGTGTTCTATCCGATCCGTCAAAAACAACAATAATCTCCTTAAGATTTTCTACAGAACCCTTAATGTCTTTAATGGTAGAAGCAATGCGAGATTCCTCATTGTATGCAGGGATAACTATAGATATTGTCTTATTTTCCAAGTTATTGAGTATTAATCAAATGGTTTTAAACTTTATTACGAATTAAAGAAATAAATAAGCATATTATTATTTTTTAATGTGATTTAACTACTTAAAACTGATTGTGCTCACATTAATTTTAGTTTATGAAAACTCAGCGAAAAGTGGGATTTTTAATATTATGGTCATAATTAATTTCTCCCAAGATACTTCCTTGGAATTGCTACCAGAAACAGCATTAGAAGTAGGAAAGCAACAATAAGAGAAATATACTGATTATCTAACTCCAGTTTTGGCATATATACGTTGGTTGCGCTGTCCCTGGTTGATTGAAGAATAACGGGAACTGAAGTGTTACCTTCTATTGTTATATTGAGATAGTATGGCAAATATGTATTATTACTGAAATTTATTTGAAATCTATAAAACCTGTTTTCGTCCACTTTAAAACGTAGATCTGAAAGGTTGGATCCTGTTACATTCATTGCCAGTCCTCCATTGATGTAGAATCTTCCCGATGGAGTTATATTTGAATTTGCCTCAATTAGGATAAATTTTATTTGCGTGTGTTTCAATGGAAGTAGCACCTGATGAGATGAAACCTCCGTAGACACGTTTATTTTAGAAATGGAATCATTTATCCCATTCGTTCGATCTCTTAAAATGTTATGATCCTGTGTCTGATACAAATATATGGATGATAACCCGGAAATAATAATCATAGAAATTAGAATGATTGTTATCAACCTTGGCAACCTGTTCATCAGAATAAGGAATTTAAACTAATACTTAAACTGCATTGTCCATTGAGAGCAAGAAATATTTAATCCCATTGGCTGTGCTTTAGTACTACAGCTTTTCAAACTCATCTTTGAACCAGTATGCGTCCCAAGGAGAAACAATAAGCAGATCACCATGTTCTATTTTCTCGTGTACTAATTTTCCAAGGATGCACATCCTCCTATCTTCGTACAGGATTTTGTAATCTTCTGGCATAGCATTTGAGTAAAATATAAAAAATGCCCTGAAAAGAGACATTGTAATCTCAGAATTTAAGGATTCAACAGATTCGTTGATATTTTCCACATACTTTGCAATCGTTTCAAGACCTAGTTCAAGGACTTTCCTCTTTACCTGTAGGTCAGTCGATTGTCCTTTGTCTGGAACTTTTCCTGCAAAATCGCACTCAACGACAGTGACTGGAATATT
>JAKBGP010000303.1 GCA_021833045.1 Thermoplasmata archaeon | reverse complement strand
TTTGGCTACTGATTTCTTGTTCACTTCATGACCACAACTCGAACAAATGTATTTCCCACCTATTGGTGACATCAGTGAGCCACATTTTTCACAGAACATAGAACTTAGATATTACAAAAAAATATATTAACCTCCCCATTGGTTGATCCATCCTTTCATTAAAAATGTCAGACCCAATTTTTAAATATTTTCAGTTATTATATTCATCATAATGGAGAAAAGAAGCAAAAAGATCATGTTTATTGCTGTGATTGCAGCGATTATAGTTGCAGTTCCTACCTCCTTTTACTTCTTATCATCATATCCAATAACAATCAATCCTACGAACGATTGCAATACATATTATTTTAATTTCACCAATTTCCCCAATTCAGCATCTCCGCTTCTCGTGCACCCTGCAAATCTGGATGCCACAATAAATGAAACCAATCATGGCCCATCGAATATCGCAATGAACATTACTGGATGCATTTCTTATGCAAGTGCAGATGATCAGATGCTTATTTGCTTATACATTTCGTTTTATGGAGAGCTATCGCCCTCACTTCATCCTACTGGATTGGAACTAAGGACCAACGGAAGCATAGGAATGTCCGCTGTAGATTATAAATACCCATTCAATGATAATATATCAAACGTCTCATTTGATTATTCGTATCTCAATCCACAACAGACATGTCTGCGAAACATGATATCTCTGCAAAATGACTCCAGATTCCTATTCTTTGGAACAGGTTCGCCTTGCTATCACTTCAGATATTCGAGTGAGGTACTTCGCATCACCTATGCGCCTCCTTTCAACCAGACTCGTGTTTTCAATATAACACTGTCACTCCTAGGACTGCAGAAACCTGTTTATGTTGAATATAGAATGGTGGTGACAAAGACTTGAATATTGAGAAAAAAGCGATGAAACGAAAATTATCTGCGTATATATGGCATTGTTAGTCTTTTTAGTGGGAATTGGAAGCGGAATACTTTTCAATTCTATTTCGGAGGCACAAACCTTGCATAGTGTCGAAACATGGTACAATGGAATACGATATAGATAAGTTATAGCTCGGACTTTAAAGCACTGGCTAATATCTCACACCTGAGACCAACATAAGCGCAGTCCAGAATCACGTTTTCAACGGCGGCAGCGGCTCCTGTAGAAACGCTGTTGTGTTGGGGTTTGGAAACACTTTATAGGACCGATCTGAAAGATTCCTGCTTTGGAATATTATTTCGGAGCTAGTCAATAGTTTGTGATAAATTTTGGCCTCTCCATTTATACCGGTACAAATCAGTCTTACGCAGTTATCAGGTCTAACTGCAATTATCACAAATGTCCGATTCAGAAAGTGGTTCGTGATTCAATTGCCAATTATATCACCGGATTACGAGTTCATTTCATGGGAATATGTATTATACCACATATCATGCATAGACGGCGGTTGTTGCAAAATCTCATTTATACATTATGTAGAACGGCTTAGATTTAATGCTCGTTTCCGATCCAGATGCTTACATTCCCAGACTCTTTAGAGTTATACTTCCTGTAAATGATATAGAAAAGGCCCAAAAACTTTACTCTTCTTTATTGAATATGGAAAGGAAGAGAGTGTCCTCTGGAAGACATTACTTTCAATGCGGTGGTACAATATTTGCCTCTTTTGACCCAAGGAGGGATGGCGATGATTTCGATCTTCCACCGAATCCTGACACACATATTTCTCAGTAAAGAATCTTAATGATGTCTTTAGAAGAGCGCAGGTATTGGGAGCTATCATTTTAGATGATATAGGAACTAGATTAAATGGAGAAACTTCGTTCTACCTGAAGGACCCATTTAGGAATAAAATTTGTTTCGCTCAAGAGGAAACAGTATTTACTGGTAATTGATAGTTAAAAAAATCAATGAGATCATGCCCGATCCAAACATATTACTAAGCAATTTAATTCGTTGATTAAACCTAGCAGGGGATGGAGTTGATCAGATATAACATTAGAGGATCTATTGTCTTACACAACTGAAAAGTGTTCTTGTGGTTGAGTTTCATGTAGACACCGCCCAATATTGCAAGAATAGGAATTGACGACTCGCCTAATTTGAAAATTGAACGGTCTTTTTTTCTACCTTTTTTCACGCTCTCCCTTGGAAATAAAAAATAAGTTCACACCCCTCAAATTGAACATTAAACGTACCCAAAAGAATATACCTCCAGTTAAGAAAATTAGAATTATGAATAACACGCCATACCATACCACAATCTGATCGAAAATAGTAGTTTCAAGAGAGAGATATATATAGAGATATGCCACTCCAGCAGTTACGATTGCAATATACCCGGACGCCTTGAATAACTGTAAACTACTTCCTACCTTGCTGTTATCTCTCTTGACGCGTAAAGACATGAATAAAACGATGATTGAGGTGAATGTTAAAGACATCATTATTATAAAAAATAAAGCAAAAAGGAAGGTCATTCCAAACTCACTTACCTGCTTCCCCCATTAATACAGTCCAATCCAAACGTAATTTGGCCCATATTCATTTGAAAATCATGACAAACCAAAGAAATGTAGGGAGACACCACGCCGCTTAAAGTTAGTTGATAAAGGGCATTGACCCATCCTCTGCCCGTTATGAATACATGTAGTCGCCAACCATTAGTGTCCACTCCAGAAGAGCCGTAATACATATAATCGTTTTGCGGTGATGTGGTTAAAACACCCAAGGGTATGACGGCTTCATAAGCAGCGTTTACATCGCTTGAAATTAGAAAAAGGTCAACAGCATCCCATGCAAGAGTCACAGCACCAGCTGAGAGGTTGACTGCATCGATG
>JAKBGP010000302.1 GCA_021833045.1 Thermoplasmata archaeon | reverse complement strand
TGTAACTCAAGGGAGCAACCTAACATTCACTATTATATCTACTGGCGGAGGTTTAAAATATTTTTCAAGAGGGCCTGGATGCTGTAAGGATAATAATGCTTACTTAACCCTGAAATATTTGGGGCCATCCAAAAACGCACAATGTTATAGATCTGGGGTTCCAGGTAACTTTAATACTACTACATGTTTCAACTTAAAATCAAAGGTACCATTCAATATTTCATACAACTATCCAGACACAACCACTGAATGGAATGTTACCTATCCACATACTCAGCCACTTGAAAATTTTAGTCTAGGCCTGGCGCCAGTAGGGTATTATAAACTTTGTTATCCTAATTTAATTCTTTGTACCTACAATGTATATGGAATTCCATGTATGTTTAAAGGAGAAAGTAGAGTTGAATATTCAACAGAACTAATAAAAGTTAATGGAATTGATATGAAATTAAACGAAACTCTCAACTCTATTGACAATGGAACAATTTCATCACGTTTAAACATAATAAATAATACTCCTAAAAACCTCAACTTAGATTCATTAAATTATACTTTTTTTGCTAAAGTATCCGAAGATAATAACGGAACCTATACTAATTATAAATTAGAGAAAAGGACTTTACATTTAAATTTTCCAACTAACGAAACGATCAATTTCAACAAATTATTCATTTCTCAAGGGTCCAATGGTAAAGTTATTGTTTTTAGTTTTTCAATAAATATTTTCAATCAAACACTATGGGGGTTGATTTCCTGACGAATGAAAATATCAATAAGATATCGTTGGAATGCGACAATGTAACCAAGAGTTATGGAGTTTTTAAAAAAACCATTGCAATTCGTAATCTGGGCATAAGGGAGCTAGGTGGAACCTGTGTTTCCTTGGTTGGTCCAAATGGTGCAGGAAAATCAACTATTTTAAAGGTATTATCAGGATCCATAAGGAAATATGACGGTAAGGTTACTGTTAGGGGAAGTGTGGGTTACTGCCCTGAAATCTCTGTTAATTTCGATTTCATGAGTGCTGAGGAAAACCTTTCTTATTTTTACCCACATAATATTGATAGAATTAAGTATATACTGACTAGACTAAATCTGAATACTGGAAAAAAACCAATATCCTCATTTTCAAAAGGAATGAAAAGAAAGCTAGATCTGGCAAGGAGCCTAATTCTTGGTTCTGAAATAATACTTATGGATGAACCCTTTGATGGATTAGATGCAGAGAGTTCAAAAGAACTATCGAAAATCATCGAAGATCTAAAAATAGAAGGCAAGTTAATTCTTATAACAAGCCATGATTTACACAAAGTTGAAAATGTATCAGATAAAATATTGTTCATGAAAGATGGAACCATATTCCAAAAATTAATCCTCAAGCATCTAAATTTATACAGAATAGACTTTACAGAAAATTCTGATGTAATAAGAAAGAAACTAACAGATTTGAATATAAAAATAGTTGGTGAGACTGAGTTAAGTTTTATAATTCAGGTCGATGAGGGGTTAGAAATTTGTAAATTAATCACGAAGATTCTTGGTGATGATTGCAAGATAGTTGGCTTTTCAAGGGAATCTCTTGAAAGTATTTACATGAGGGAGCTCTATGGGTAAACATTATTCTGCATTTATTTCCGAATACAGAAGGAATTTCCGTCAGTTTTATAGAGGCTACACTTGGGTCTTACTTATTTTAATTGTCATAGCTTTTAGTATTTTTTTCACGCAGCCCTCATACAATTTGATGTTTGCGGGTATAAACTCTCCTATCCCATTATCCTATTTCTATTTAAATTTCTATGCCAATGTATCTTCAGGGGGGATAATCTTTATTTGGTTTATTGTTTCATCTCTTGTCGTTTCAGAAGATTCGGAACTTGGAAGATTAGAGATGCTACGGGTGAATAAGATTCCAGTTAACACAGTATTGATTTCAAAAATAGCATGGCTAATAACTTTCTCGTTCTTCGTCATTATTGTTTTAGATATAATATTTTCACTATTTCTTTTCACAAAATATACTACCTTTCGATTTAGATATCTGGGTCCGATGTTTTCTGTGATGGCACTTTACCTACTGGTATTCATCTTAAGTTCGCTTGAGGGTGTATTTATTTCCAGCATATTTTCTAAAAGGTATTATGCCATTTTTGCTGCCATATTAATGTACCTCTCGCTCGGTTTTGTTTCAGATTATTTTCATTCACTTTATTTGAATATAAGCAGTCTGAACCCGAAAAATGAGATGACCACAAACATTAATGGATTCCTCATCGTTTCAAAGAATTTTTCATTTTTTGACAAATTTGTATTCTTATTTTACCCTGAAAATTCATACTACTACATCTCAAAGGTGCTTAATGTATTTTCAATCAACGTTGCCACTGACAACTCAATCGCAAATGGGAAATATGCATCCATAAACATTCCATTATTATTCTATGGGCAGGAGTACTACTTCATCGTAATATTATCTTTGATTATTCTAATCTTATTATCACTCATATTTTTAATAAACTGGATAAAACCGAGGTTGAAGTAATGAAAATAAATGATAGAAAATTGAGAATTTTAGTAATATTAGTTGCTATAATGGCTATTGCTTCTTTTGGCTATTATGTTGCAGTTCTTCCGCGATCTAATCCCGATTCGCAGACAAAGTTAAAAACAGGTTCAGGAAATGTATATCTTTTGCGAACTGAAATTAATGTAAGGGAACATTCAAACGGAACAGACGTACGTAGCTTTGAAATCCCTCCGAACGCCTCATTCTTATATGTTTGTGGATATTCAGATAATGCATCAATATGTTTATTCGTTGGTCCAATGAATTCTAA
>JAKBGP010000301.1 GCA_021833045.1 Thermoplasmata archaeon | reverse complement strand
TGGTTAAAAAATGCTTTAAAAACATCGAAAGGATCTGCCATATATATTCTCCTACATTCTTTCTTAAATTTACCTTTTTCCATTGTGAAGTTTTATCTTTTCCTGTTTCGGTAAAGATCATAAATTTACTACATTTTTTGTACTTGTTTAGCTTCGTTGTCTGATATTTTCATCCTGATCAATCGTGGACAGTGGAAATTAGAGAACCGAAAAATATTTTCATGAGTGTATAATAGTAGTTCATGGAGTTTCCGGAAGAAAGGGATATTGAGTTGCATATCCGTGAACTGGAAAGGGCCATTGAGAGATATGTAAAGGAGAATGAAGAACTAAGAAATGAGAACGAATCCCTGAAAAAGAAACTCCTTCTCTATGAGAATCCACACACGCCACCGTCAAGGCAGATGTTTCCTCCGAAGATCATGAATCCACCGGGGAAGAGGGGTGCTCCTAAAGGACATAAAGGTGCAACCCGTATCCTTGACAACCCTGACAAGATCATACATGTCACTGCGGAAACATGCCCTAAATGCCATCATGCCCTTGGATCTCCCATACGAACGGAGAAGAGGATGATGTTCGACATTCCACCACCGCAGAAGGTTATGGTGACAGAATTCCAGGTTGATGTATATAAGTGCAGTACCTGTAACACCGAGATCAAAGCGAAACACCCTGACATGCCCCAGAAAGGTGGCATGGGAGTATATCTCCTGAAATACAACCTACCTAGTGTCATAAGGAGAGTGCAGGAATTCCTGAAGGTTTACAATAATCTTGATCTCAGCATCAAGGGCATATATGATGCACTCATCCGTGTTGGAGAGGCCTGCAGATCTGAATATGAGAGAGGATACAGAGCAGGATCAGGAAATCTAAATGGGTGCATATTGACGAAACAGGCTTCCATGTTGATGGAAATAAATACTGGCTCTGGTCCTTCAGGTCCGCGGAGAATGATATCCTCGTTGTCATAACGGATTCAAGGGGAAGGGATGTTGTGAAGGAACCATGGGCGACAATTTCCATGGTCCCGTCATAGTGGATGGTTGGAAGGCCTATTCATATCTTACCATAACAGAGATGCTGGCTCCATCTCATAAGAGAGGTGGATGCATTCAAAACATCGGAATATGTTGAGAAAATCTCTGAAGAGATTCATTCCATCTTCACCGATCTGGAGGAAACTCTGAAATCCGATAACATGGATCAAAGGAAAGAAATGAAGGATAAGTTTGATCAGAAGATGAGGGAATTTGTTGCGAAGTATGATCCATATCCGGAACTGCACAAACCGGTGGAGTATATCCGCAATGGCCTAGGTTCATGGTTCACCTGAAAGCTCTACAAAGGCATGGGGCCTACCAACAACCTTGCAGAACAGGCCATACGGGAACACGTGATCATACGCAAGATAATCGGAACATTCCGATCCGAGAGCAGGGATCATAGAACTATCAGTACATTTCATCA
Organism: Thermoplasmata archaeon; assembly: GCA_021833045.1. Next base: position 1,371 of record JAKBGP010000301.1, on the reverse strand, counting down.
CTTCTTGCAACATGGAGACTGAAGGGCTTGAGCATGTTCACAGAGATGGACAGAATATTGAGAAAAGAGTTGTGTGGATTTGGGTGAGCTATACACATACAAAGAAAATAATAAATACATCAAGAACTATGCAGAAAATGAATAAAATGAAAATAAGAATAATAAGTAGTTCAAGCCCAATAGTTGGGATCGGAAGATATACTACTGATTTATATAGAGCAACACAACCCTATTCTAAATTGATCAATTTTGTAACCAATAAGAAAGTTTTACCAGAAATCAATGAGGGTGAAGTAATCAAAGGATTTTTTCCGAATTTTCTTCCTTCTGGTTGGTTCATTAATCATCATTTTATTAAAATAGTATATAGAAAAAAAAGAAAAGAATTGAAAAGTGAAACAAAAGACGGGGCAATATTGCACTATTCTTCCCCCGAAGAAAATCCTATTACCATGAAGGGTCTAAGTGTAGTTACATATCACGACATTATACCCCTAAAACCAATTGCCGATCTCCCGAACAGTTTTACTAAGAGTTTTAAAACCAACTTAAAACATTATAAAAAATTTGAAAATGTTTTAACAGTTTCAGATTATGTTAAAAATGATCTTCAAAGCATCGATTTTACTGGCAATATTACCACAATCTATCCTGCAGTTTCAAAAACTTTTTATCCTGTTGAGAATAAAGACGCATTAAGGGATGAACTGAAATTACCGAAAGATAAAACCCTTATTTTATCAGTTTCATCAACTGAAAGAAGGAAGAATTTAATAACAATTAAAAAAGCCATTGAAAAATTAGATAATAATTATAAGTTAGTGCGTGTGGGACAAGCAGTCGATAACAGTATAACCTTTAATAAAATTGATAACGTCTTATTGAATAAAATTTATAATGCCTGTGATGTCCTTTTATTCCCTTCGTTAGAAGAAGGGTTTGGCTATCCTGTAATTGAGGCATTCACTACTGGTTTACCTGTAGTTTCATCAAATATTACAGTAATTAAAGAGGTAGCTGGAGATTCTGCTATTTTAATCAATCCACTAGATATTGAAGAAGTTATAAATGGCATTGGACAAGCATTAGAAAATAAAACCTATTTTTCAAACAAAGGTTTTGAAAGAGCAAAAATGTTTGATTTTGAAGCATTTAAAGTGAGAATTAATAGATATTATGAACAAATATTAGAGAAGTGAAAAATTATTTCAGGAACTCAAAGAACTGCTCCTTGTAATATAGTATTTACCAATAAAGTAGTTTAGATCGTTATTCTTTGGGACAGATGTCCAAAAAGCATACGTTCATTGAGCTTCTCAGGGCATAAGGATGATTCCATAATAAATATTGATAAGCTCACCTATGCAGCTA
>JAKBGP010000300.1 GCA_021833045.1 Thermoplasmata archaeon | reverse complement strand
CCTATCTATACGAACCTCATTTTCCAACCTTTGTTGACCCTGTAATTACAATTACATTTACCTTTCTAGCTGGAATAATTCTGGGAGAAGCCTTTGGAATAATGGTTAAACATTTCAGGACAAAATGAACTGTTCCTACAGGGAGGAAATTGAAACAGAGTACCCAAACTCCCACTCCTCTCCTGGTTTTAATATCTTCAGCATATTCCCGGTTTGGAAGGAATTAACTTCTGATGCCATGGGTTCTATGGCAACAGATATGGAATCGCTGAATTTACCATCATACACCATGAAGAATTCAGAATTTGTTCTTTTCACATCATATATAAAATAATCTCCCCTTAGCTGTATGTCCCCAGAATACATGAAACAGTCATCGTAAACATGTGACTCCTTTTTATAAAAATGACGGTAAAATTCAGAATAATTCCCAGAAGGAAAATACTGATCAATCTTCAGTGATTTTAGTGGCCTCGATTTCAGGAAAATTTCCCAGTTTGATCCTGTTACAAAATAGGGATGAAAACCAGGGCTCAATGGTACTGTGGTATTATGATTGTTGAAAAACCTTGCATTCTCCCTGAAACCATCATTACTAATTTCAATAACGACTGTAACATCCACATCAAATGGATAGGAATCATCCATCAGGTTCATTTTCATCCGAACAGAATTTTCGCTTTGATCAATTATGTCCCACTGTCGATCCTTGGCAAATCCATGAATTGAGTTCCCATCCAGATCTTTTTTAAATTCATAGGATTTTCCAAGCCATTCATATTTGCCACCCTTTATTCTGTTTGCGTACGGAAACAGTGGGGCGCATCCCCCATGGGTTTTATGTCCATCCTGAGTTCTTTTTATGATTTCATTTTCCCTGAACTCAACACCTTCAATATAGCATCCATTACTGTCAATATCTGCCCTAATTGATTCATTATTCAGTGTTATCTTCATCGTTTCCATCCTGAATGAATCTTATAACCTTAAGATTTGGCTCAGTTTTCTTCAGAATTTCATGAAATGCCTTTCCAGAGTTTAAGGATTCATTGCAAAGCTGTATAGTTTCTTCAAGGGAAAGCAGTTTCCTAGTTCCATCTCTTCTTATTATGAGGGCCCTGCCAAGCTGGGAACAATCAATTCCCATCTTTTATCTCCTCTACCAAAAGATTGAGTCCATTTACGTCCTTTATGCTAACTCTGTCTCCCACTTCCGGTCTGTGTTCCCCAACATATTTTGCATTCCAGTTCTGTCCATCAACCCTCACGACCATATTTGTTCCGTTATCTCTCACTACCTGTCCAATCTTGCCAATCATGCTTTTAGTACCGGTAACTGCCCTTCCTCCCCTTGGGTACCATAAAACAAGTCTGTAGAACCATGCACCTAAGAAGAAAAAAACAATTGCAACAAGTATTATTGATATGTAAAACAGGTCGTCGCTTATCATATATTGAGATAGAATTGTAACTAATTAATATTTAGTAAGATTTCTCACCATTCAGTTCTTTCTGAGTTTATTTTGAGGTTCTATTACTAGACTCAATCCTTTCACAGAAATTATCTTCACCTTCGCACCAACTGGGGGTCTGTCTACACTCTGGTACTTTGCATTCCAGTTCTGTCCATCAACTCTTACAATCATATTTGTGCCGTTATCCCTTACGATCTGGCCTATTTGTCCGATTAAACTCTTTGTTCCAGTAACAGACTTACCACCTCTGGGAAACCATGAAACTATCTGGTAAAACCATGCACCAAGGAAGAAAAATCCTATAGCAGCAAGCAGCATGGATAGGTAATATACACCGTTAGAGATCGTAAGTAAGCATTGCTATTTCATTATTTAATTTTATTTATACTGAAACGATTATCGTGTGTTTATTTATCCATCTTCTTAGCATTATTATCTTTTCCTGTATAGGGTTCCCTGTAAAGCATGCTCATGACTCCGCCTATAACAACCAATATGAAACCTATTAGCAAACCACCTTCACTTCCCGGAAGTGAAATTATTCCCATCAGGATACCAAGCCCACCCATTGATCTATGTAGATATGCCCTTCTAAACATGACCACTGATGCTACAATTTCAAGTATAGGAGCAATAGCATCAGTCAGAATCTCAAAGATTGCATTATCAGCTTTCAGGAAGCTTCCATTTTGAATTGAAAGATAAAGAATAGATAAAGAAATCACAAATGTTATAAATGCACCTATAAACATTACAGTAGCTGCATCTCTATTTTCCCTGAAATATGAGGAAAACTTCAGAAGAGCCCTTCCAGCCTTTTTAGCACGTTCGCTTACCATTCTAGTTCTTCTGCTTTTTCAATCTGTTAAGTATGAGAAAAAAGTCCTCAACAGTGTTCACATTATATGCCTGCTTTTCAGAAACATCAAAGGACTGGAATTCCTCACTTTTTACATCATCAGGAGGAGAGAAAAATATACTCACACCACAGAAAAGTCCCTCGATCAACATTGATACAATACCCTTCCCACTTTTCTTTGCAAAGGCAATAAAGCTGTTAACAACTTCCTGATCTGAAAAGTAAATGTCACCAGGAATGACCATTATGGGATATTTATTTATCTTTTTCAGAACTTTTCCAAGATCTTCTGAATATCCGCTACCTGATGTCTTGATTATTTCTAACTTTTCAGAATAGTATTTTTCAGTGATCTCTGTATTCGGAGTGACTGCAAGATAAACAGGCTTCGCCACTTCTTCAAGAAATTTGAGGTTCCTTCCTATAAGGGTTTCACCTCTAATCATCAGTAAACCTTTATCAGGCATATTCATTCTAGATCCAGTGCCACCGGACATGATCACCAGCGGC
>JAKBGP010000299.1 GCA_021833045.1 Thermoplasmata archaeon | reverse complement strand
ATTATACAAGGTAACATTCACCGAATATAATCTTCCACCAGGATCAGCATGGACCCTTACATTCAACAATGTTCAATACACGTTAACAAACACATCATACACGTTCCATGTAACCAATGGAACATACACGTACATAATAGGTAAACTACAGGGTTACAAAGCATCAAACTCTACAGGCACAGTAACAGTTAACGGAAAGAGTATATCAAAAACAATAACATTCTCTAAGTTGACTTCAAACACAGATCTATACATAATCATAGGTGCAACTTCAGCATCAGTGATAGCTGTAGTGGCAGCAGTAATAATATGGAAGAGGAAATAGTCTTCTTTCACATTTTAAATTTCACGATTTTTTAACACTGTCTATAAATGCTTATCTCTTAAGGAACTAAATTATGATCAGATGAGCATTATTTTTTCTATGTTAGACTTCATGAAAATTCCACATAAATTCAATTCCATATTAAAATGTATTAATACACTTAAGGTCAAGTTTATATTGAGACTTTACGTCTATGTTAAGATTCAAAAATTATTCACACAATATTTTCAACCATTTTTTATAATACTGACTGAGGTGCTAAATAGTCTATTCCAGATTGAATTTCTCCATCCACCTCTAAGCCCTCCCATGTTCTTAGGATAATCTGACTCTTTCACCCTTACTTCTTGTCATGTAAGCAAAATTTATGATTGAAATAACTTACATGACTGTTTTAAAGTATGTTCCATCACCTTCAGGATTATGGAATTTTAACTCTCGATTTTTTAAGCTGAACTATTATCTTGGATCTCATTATGTTGATCAGTAACTCATCTCTGGCAAAAGATAAATGTATCTTATGAAAGAATGTTCCAGTGAAAAACAATAAGAAAAGAATCAAAGGATTATTGCTTATTTTAGAAGAATCGTGTCATTTCTAGCTAAGAATTCTTGTTAAGACATAGGCGGATGGTCCTAAAAGATAGTAACAGTCTTTCAACTTGGAAATATCCATTCCTATCCTGTAGGTAGGGCGTTTAGGAGTGGTCTCTAATTCATTTATTATTTCTTTCACCTGAACATCACTCTCTGAATATCCAACTATAAACAGACTAAAAAGTTGAGAAGAATACCCAAACTTGTTCATATACTCCATAAAACAATTAAAAACATGCCCTTTTTCATCTGGAAATACCCAACCTAAGTTTCCTACCTGGTTATTTTTATTAAATTTCTCTAAGTCCCCATGAAATTTCCATAAATGGTTCTTATCATTTACTTGTGACTCCTTATTAATCTTTCTGGAGTTCTTTCCAAGATCTTTGAAAGACCTCTCGATGAGATTATCCCAATTTAAGCAAATGATCTCGATTACTTTTGACGGAAAATTTTTGGCTAAAAGTTTATGAGACATTCCCGGTTTACATCTATCTATCAGTGATTTAAACTGTTCCTTAAACTTATAGCACTTATCCGAATCCTTTCTTAATTCTGGGAAGCCACTAGCGCCAATGAAACTGAGTATGTCATTGAGATCATTATTCATTGGCGCATCACTTTCGAAAGAAAACCCTGATCCTATTACAAAAATCGCTTTTTCAACATCGATGTGATGTTTTGCTTCTTCGAATTTTTTAGTCTGACGAAGAATTGCTTTCAGAAGGGTCAAAGCATTACTCTGAATAAAATGAAGCATGACTGCGGGTTTAAGGTTAAGTCCTTTCTGGTTGGGAGGGTGGTATAACTTTGCTTTATCGAAAACTTTGTCCAGTATGGGAGAAATCGATTTTAGATCTTCATTAATTTGATTTATATAATTTTCCATGTGCTTGACTACTGGTCTTCTATATTCCTCATAAATTGGGTTTGAACTATTATGGCCAGAATTTGCTTGCATCATCATATAACCTAGTTTTCTTTCCAATATAAATTTCGAAGTTTATCCTGTTTTGGAAGAACTCTTCAGTCAAATTCCGGGAAGCAACTTCTAGCTCATCAAGAATTATTCCTCTAATGAGTTTGTTAATAGTTAGAAACTTAGAATTAGTGTTCTGTCTATTAGTTTCGTTTATATCCATTGGGATTTCAGCCAGTAGTTCCTCCTCATCCTCCTCATTTTTGATAACATTTGAATCCCTAATACGATTTCTATTTTTCACATCTTTCTTTAGAATATCTAGCAATTCCTTCATCATAAAAGTATCTTCTGAATAAAAATCCCTTGCCTGAGCTATATCCTTGATTTCATAAATTGATAGTGGTATACCATTATAAGCGCTTTGCTTGATTGCCAATACTTTTTCATCTATTTTTTGCTTTATGTTCCTTACTTCCGGATTGCCAATTCCACCATTGGATACATTATTAAAAAATGAGAAACCAGTAAACCCATCTAATAGAGATGAAATTTTATTCATCTGATAAGGTTCAGTTATCCCAGCCGCTGGTAAATTTTTTTGCCACACTATTGATGGTACTTCTTGATTCTCCAAGGAATTTTTAATTCTAACCAAGCTTTCCAAGAACTCCAATTTTTCTACCTCTTTATTTTTCCTATTATAAGAAAATCTCTGCACCCTCTTTCTCTTCAATGCCAATTCTCCTTTTGATGGAGCATCCATAGTTGAAATCAAACGAATTTGAAATTCCTCATCACCAATTAAATCCAATACCGCTTGTGATAGTTGATCAACAGGTAATTCAGGGTAGTTGTTAATAAGTTCACTTAATAACAAACTGCTTTCAATCACTTTAATCCCATCTCCTTTTTAACAGATTTTGAAAGCGTATCAGTCAATCTCTCTCGAAACTCAGGTGGTAATACAATCCTATTCTCTTTTTGAGTAGACCCCAAAGGA
>JAKBGP010000298.1 GCA_021833045.1 Thermoplasmata archaeon | reverse complement strand
TTTAATTTCTCATGTTTATCATGCAAAATAGGTTCACCGTTTCTGGATAGTCTCAGATAGACGGGACCTTCAACCTTGCTAACCTGTTGCATTAAGGATGAGACCTCTTTTGGGTCCGCCGGTGAGAGTATACTAATGTTTGGCAATGATTTGAGGATGCCATAGTCTTCAATTGAATGGTGGGTAAAACCTGCATCTGAATAAGAAAAACCCGCTCCAACCCCAACGAGTCTTACTGGCAAGTTTTGATAACAAATGTCGTTTCTTAACTGCTCAAAAGGCCGGTATAGCAGAAATGGAATTATAGAATACACAAATACGTTTTTACCCGCCAGGGCCATCCCTGCTGCGACTCCTAGCATGTTCTGCTCTGCCACACCCATATTGATATATCTGTCTGCATGTTTTTCCTTAATATCTTCAAAGACAGAGAATCCAAGGTCTCCTGATAAAAGAAATGTATTTCCGTCTTTCATCATTTTACCGAGCTCGGCTGCAAAAGTCTTTCTCAATTTGAATCACTCGCCATGATTTGATTTATGAAATTCTCGACCTCTGCGTCAGAAGGGGATTTATAATGCCATTCCAGCCTATCTTCAATGGATTTAACGCCTTTTCCCTTTAACGTATTAGCAACAAGGAGGGTGGGCTTGTCTTTCTCTTTCGGAATTGCTGACAGACTGGACCTCATGTTCTTAAAATTATGGCCATCAATTTCTTCTACGAACCACTGTGATGATTCAAATTTATCCTTTACCGAAGCTATGTTCTGTATGTTTGAAGTCCTTTCGTAACCTTGTAGTCCATTGTTATCTATTATCGCTATTAGATTGTCAAGTTTCATTCTTCCCGAAAAATTAGCAGCCTCAATAGTAGAGCCCTCCTGACACTCGCCGTCGCTAAGAAGACAAAATACCCGTCCTTGCATACTGGAACATTTGAGTGCATATGCCATTCCTGCCGCTATGGAAAGACCATGACCCAAGGAGCCTGTGGCAGTATCAATGCCAGGAGTTTCCCTCTTGGGATGTTCAGAGAGTGAAGTCCCTTCTTTACCGTATGTTTCGAATAAGTCTCTTGAAATGAAACCCGATCTGTATAAGATATCGTAAAGAGCCGGAGCCGCATGTCCCTTACTTAGAATAAAATGATCCCGGTTCAATGAGGAATAATTTTCAGGAGTAATATTCATAATATCAAAAAAGAGTTCGACCATAATGTCCAAGGAAGAAAATTCAGAACCAATGTGTGAAGTATGTGTTCTGTTATGCAGTCTTACCAGATCCACGCGTATTTCATTCGCCAAACTTTCTAGCTTTTGAATTTTCCATCACCTCATAATTTGAAATGTTTTTCTTAAACCAATAGTATGTCAACGATAAACCATCTTCCAAGGAATACATCGGTTTCCATTGCAACGTGCCTGTTATTTTTGTTATGTCTGCGACCCAGTGAACTGTTCTGTCTCCCACCCTATCATTTCCGTACTGCCATTCAACGTTCAATTTCTCACCGGATATTTTCTCCACCATATTTACAATTTCCTCGACTCTATATTCTTTTCCGAATCCAAGGTTGAATATCTCTCCTGAGTCAACACTGTCTATTTTTTTTATTAGTTGACTATATGCAAGGTAGACATCTTCGATAAATATAAAATCGCGAACGCTGGATGGATTATTCAATTTTGCAGATTTATGTTTTAAGGAAGAATATATGACATATGGAATCAACCTATGAGCTTCTTCAAAATATCCGTATGGAGAAAAAAGTCTCATTGTTACTATTTTACGTTTGGTTTCGATCGATCTCGATCTGCAGTACAATGTTGATGCGGATTTGGAGACTGCATATGCTCCTATTGGTTCAAGCAAATCCCATTCATTCATGGGTTTTGCTTTTAAGCCATATTCAGAACTGGATCCGGCGTTTATGAAAATTTCAGAACCGGAACGCAAAAATGCCTCTACGAGATTTATTGTTGCATTCAAGTTAACCTTGAATATTAGATCTGTATCTTTCTCAAATGGGTAGCCGCCAAACGCGGCGGTGTTTATCACTATATCAGGCTTTACCGATCTGAAAAGTTCTTCCACCTTTTGCATATCTGTAATGTCTGTTTTTATTAATGTCAAATTTTTTAAAATATCCCGGATTCTCCATACATTGCTTTCCTCCCTCAGAGTTACGGAAACTTCATAACCATTTGAATAAAAAAGACGGGCAAGATTTGCCCCGATAAAACCTGTTCCGCCGGTTATTAGTATTTTTAATCCTTCCATATTTTCCACTCTGCTTTACCACTGTTCCACAGATCTTCCAGATATCGTTTGTCGCTCATGGTATCCATTGATCTCCAGAAGCCGTTATGCTGAAATGCATAAAGTTGTCCATCCCTGGAAAGATTTCTTAAAGGATAATCTTCAAAATATGGTCCATCCTCTCCTATGTAATTGAAGACCTCCCTCTTTAAAACGAAGAATCCGCCATTAATCCAGGTTCCATCCCCATCGGGTTTTTCGTGAAATGATTTTACCTGCATTGTATCACTAATATTCAGGACGCCAAATCTGGCAGGTGGTCTTACAGCAGTAAGTGTCGCAATTCTACCGTGCTTTGCATGAAAGGTAAGTAATTTGTTTAGATCGACGTTGGACACGCCGTCACCATACGTCATCATGAAGGTTTCTTCATCGATTAGAGTTTTGATCCGCAAAAGCCTTCCACCTGTCAACGTATCGCTTCCGGTCTCAATTAAGCTAACTCTCCAGTCTGGACTCGAATTCTTATGAACAACGTATTTTCCGCTTTTCGTTTCGATTGTAACATCACTTGATTGCAGATACAGATCAG
>JAKBGP010000297.1 GCA_021833045.1 Thermoplasmata archaeon | reverse complement strand
AGATGTTACGAAGAAATTGTAAAGGTTATAATATAAAGAATCAATTTCCTGCTATCAATTGGAGATGTATTTAATTGAAGGTACCTGACAGAATTTTGATCATAGGAAACAATGAATCAGCCATCATGTCTGCAAACAAGTTAATGCAGAAAGCATCTAAAGGCGATGTTGAAGTTATAGTCCTTGGAAATGAGAGGAAACTTGAATTCACGGATTCCAATATCTTTCTGTCTACATCATCACTTAATCACAATAATACTTCTAAAAATGTGGATTTCCTACTGAGGCAGGGTGTAAGATTTTTGCAGGATGATCCTTTGATCCTGAATATTAATGAGAAATCTGTTTCAACAAGGAAAGGTGCTATAATAAAGTATGACTACCTCATACTGGCTGATCCGTTTGAATCAGACACTTCTTCAATCAAAGGATATAATGAGGATGCAAGATCTGTGGAAATTTCTCAGAAGGCTCTCTCATTGAGGGAAGATCTCAAAAAGATAGTCAGCGGGGATATAGTAATCTACCACTGTACCAATTCCTCATTCACGTCCACATTTGCTGCAAGCCTTGCTGTGAACATTAAGTCTTACATATCTAGAAAAGAAACCGCAGACAGGCTTAACGTAAAATTTATTTCTTCTGAAAATTCTGTTGTTACTGACAGGATAACAGAAGACTTGATCGCTTCAACTCTCGAGAAAAATGGGATACAATTTGTGAAAGGATTCAAGCTGACCTCTATTAACGTAAAGAACAGGGAACTGGAATCTGAAGGTGGTGAATCTATTAAGTACGATCTTCCTGTTATCTTCCCGCCACATAAATATCGGCAGTATATTGAGAAGTCAAAGATTCCAAGATCTGATAGTGGAAATATAGAAGTTAATGCTAAAACACTCACGATAAAGGGCCATAATGATATATATACCGTGGGATTCATTGGTTCAGATTATAAAAACAACTGGAATACGCTCTATAGTCAGGTTGATTTCATAACTTCGAGAATCGCTGAAAATTCAAGTTCCTATCCTGAAATAGAAAATTACACCTATACATACAATGATATTCTTGTTACGGGAGATGAAAGAGCGGCAACAATATCTTATGCTGGTGATTCGATCACAGTTGGAAACGAAAGCAGGACGGACTATCTCATAAAACTTTATGGGTATCAGGCATTCTTTGGCATTTATGCCCAGGGGTTTCTGTGAGGTGAAAAAAATGGTTAATAATAAAAAACAATCGGATAAAGATCAGGTGGAAGAATTGATCAAAGATATAGCAGGCAATGAAAAATCGCTGTCATCAATACTTGGAATGTTAAAATCCCTGGGTGATTCAGGAAGTCTTAAAATAATTCAGAATCTAATGGATGAACTTATCCCGGGCAATCCTGAAGGTATAGTTCAGACTTTGGACAAGATAGAGTTTCATGAAGGGGGAATCAATCTGGCTTCATTCCTTGTTGCCTTTATGGCATCACTATCAGATAACGTTACTAAGGACAGCATTTCTACCATATTGTATAACAGCAATGAACTCTGGTCAACAATGGTGGAAGGGGCTAAGAAACCTGACAATTTATCCTTATTTGGCCTTCTGGGTATTTTGAAGGATCCAGAAGTTGCATCAGGAATCACAGTGGTTCTCAATGCATTGAGGGTTATTGGGAAACTTCTGAAGAAAGTTGACGCTGGCGAGTGACAATGAACATAAAATTTACTTACGAGAAAGGGAAAGGGTTTATTTCTCATACAGAAGGCAAGGATAGGATCGTCATAAAGGGCCCCGATTCCACGGACAGTACAACATCTCCAACTGAATTTCTTTTATACGGAATGAGCGGATGCTCGTCCCTTGATATATTCATGATCCTCGAAAAAATGAGGAAGAACATCACGGAATTCAATGTCGAGATGGATGCAACCAGAGAGGATACAGATCCAAAGGTACTCAGGAGTGCCAATATCCACTACTTCATCAAAGGTGATATGTCTGAGGAACAGGCCATAAGAGCGATCAACCTTTCCCTTGAAAAATACTGCAGCGTATCAATTCTTGCAAGAAGAGGTGGCGTTGATCTAACATATTCCCTCACATTGAATGGAAAGGATGTCGCAAGCAGGATGAAACCGGATTCATCCAACCTCTAAGAAATATTCTTTATTCCATGGCCTGTAAGAATGAGGAGGCATCTTCCCTCATGTCCCTTTTTATACCCTGCATATGAAACCGCAGAACTGTATTCAACATCAAACCCTTTCCTGAGAAGTTCATTTCCCGCTGATATTATTTCATCTTCAGTAACTGTCTGGGTTGACCCATGCTCCTGGATCACTTTCTTTAACATATGCGAGCGGGAATTCCCCTTTCGCAAGATAGGGGATGAAATCGAGCGAAATACTTATAGTAAATGAAGTATTGCAATACCTATGTCTTACGAACTGGGTAAAGGTTCACATTCTGTATATTCATTATCCTACCACTTCATCCAGGTCGTAAAGTACAGGAGGAAGGTATTTGTCAATGATCCCATCGTGGATTTTCTAAAGACAAAAACCAGGGAAATAGCTGAAACATTCAATGTTGACATTCTTGAGATAGAATGCGACAGGGATTATTTCCATATGCTTTTCAAATCGACTCCATTACTCAATATTCCACAGTTCATCAACGCCGTCAAGACCATAACATCAAGGGAGATAAAGCGCAATTTCCCCGATGTTAAGAAAGAACTGTGGAATGAGAAATTCTGGGCACCCTCATACTTTCTTGCAACATCAGGGCAGGTTACGCTTGATGTCATGAAAAGATATGTGGATTCTCAGGAGGTAAAACGCAATGAGAACCTT
>JAKBGP010000296.1 GCA_021833045.1 Thermoplasmata archaeon | reverse complement strand
ACCGAATGCCCTCTTTTACCTATGGTTCGGCTCAAATCTTACTGTAGCTGATTTTGCACTTGGAGTGCTTGTAGAATCTTACGGACTTACTGTTTACTATACAATTCTGGCACTATTAATAGCAAATATTTTTGGAGGCTTACTGGTTGCTTTTATGAGTCATCTCGGTCCAACAAGTGGAATGGGGCAGATGGAAATATCAAAAAAATCTTTTGGAAAGGGGGGTGGAAAAATATTTTCTCTGCTTCAGTTTATGAATACAATTGGTTGGTTGTCCGTAAATCTTATTATATCATCAAGAGCACTTCAGTTTATTCTCAGTTCACAGGACTCTTATAGCCCAAGCTTCCTTGGTATAAATCTTCTAGAAGTTATATCTTTGATTATTGTAATGATCTTAATAGTTGTGACAATAATATTTGGTCATAAGTCCATAAAAACATTCGAGAAGTTAATGTCAGTGATTCTTGGAGTTCTATTTGTAATTTTAACATACTCAATCATTGTGAGTCCATCAAGGTACATCTCTGATTATACGGGAACTTTTTCCTTAATATCATTCGCTTCTATAATCATGCTATCTTTCTCGTACATAATGTCCTGGGGGCCCTATGCAGCAGATTATTCAAGATATATCCAAAAGAGTCAATATTCATCACTAAAGGCTTTCGTATATACATTTGCAGGTACAGCATTAGCATCATTTCTGGTGGAACTTATAGGTTTTTACGTGGGCGTTGACCTTGGCTTAAGTGGTATCTTTTCGAACCATCTGTTCGTACCACTTCTTGGTGGATTCTGGATACTTGGATCGCTTACCCTATTTCTTGGTGGTCTTGCAGCAAATTCACTGAATTTATATTCCAACCTTATGTCGATCAGGTCACTTGGTTTTAAAAATGGGAGAAATTATATCATTCTTGCTATAGGAGTGCTTACTGTTTCTATGGGCTTTATCTTTTACAATACATTCTCCTCATATTTTGAAGGATTCCTGTACGTTCTTGATTATTGGATAACACCCTGGATTGGGGTGATGATAGCTGAATTCTTCCTTGTTAGGAGAAAGGAAAGCTTCAACTCAAACATAAACTGGAATCCCATCATTGCCTACCTGCTTTCAATAATCATATCTATTCCATTCATGGATACTATACAGTATTATTTTGGCATACACATACCATTTTATTCCGCTACCTCAGGTGTTGACTTCAGCTATGTAATTTCGTTCTTTATCTCAATCATTCTAACCTATGTCTTTGAAACTAAAATTTCTGGTAAGGTGAGACAGCGCATGACTCAAATCAGAACAGTCAGAGATTCTGGTAAATAGTCTCGCCCTTTGCCACATCAAAAGATAAAAGTTCCTTTGAAAGAAACGAATTCTGAAATATTCCCCTTGCCTCCCTCAACAAAACCTCTGGATCATCAATCCGTGGGCTGTAATGATAAAGATAAAAACTCTTTACTTCTGCTTCTTTTGCTATTTCTGCAGCCTGTCTTGAGGACGAATGTCCGAATTCATTCACCTTAGGTTCCAGAGAAGAATCTGTTGTTGTCTCGTGTATTAATACATCAGCTCCTCTTGCAAAGTTTATCATTTCTTTGTTTGGTCTTGTATCTCCAGAATACACCAGAACCCTGCCTCTCCTTATTCCTGCTGAAACCTCTTCTAACTTAACAATCCTTCCATTAATGTTTAATTCCCCGAGTTCCCGTAGTTTTTCTATTTTATTTGATTCAATTCCCAGTTTTTTAACCTTTTCAGGGTCTATTTTAATAAGATCAGTTTCAGTAAGTTTATATGATATTGCAGGAACCGGGTGATCTGCTTTGATTGTTTCAATGGTGAAAAATTCAGTCTGAAGCTTTCCTCCAAAAGGTATCTCATTAATGAGAATTTCAAATCCAAGAGAGTAATAACCAACATTGAATGCCCTTGTGAGAACTGAAATTGCCCCCGGTGGACCATAAACCTTTAACGGCTTTTCCCTACCGTTAAATGACATACTCTGAATAAGACCGAGTATACCAAGAAAATGATCTCCGTGAAAATGAGATATGAATATGCTATCTATTTTCATGAAAGAAATTCCGCTTTTCATTATCTGTTTTTGGGTTCCCTCACCACAGTCAAACATGCATACAAAATCATCTAACTGAACTACAACTGCAGGTAATGATCTTCCGGGAAAGGGCCAGGAACCGCCACTCCCGAGAAATGTAACCTTGAAAGATGATACCATGAAGGGAAAATTCATTCTTTGTTATTATGTTTTCAGTGTTAATTACAAATAACTTTCAAAGTTTGTTCCTTTTTGCATTGCATACAACTATTACTTTCTTAAAGTGAGCACAGGTGTTTCAGTAAACAAACTAAAATCTTGTTTTTACGCTTTTCTTCTATACAGGATCCTGAAGTCTGGTAATTTTCTCTCATTCTAAAACAGTATAATCAATTTCTTGAACCCTTTTTAAAATGATGAATTTATATATTGTATATACATTATATTTTGTGTTTGTATCAGCATTTACAACTCAGAACTCAAACTCAGGTAGTGATGTTTATAGTTATATACTATTGATCGCTATTTTCGGACTAATTATTTACAGAAGAATCAAAAGAGGAATTAATGGTAGACCGTATTCATTCCGTAGAATCATAACTACACCTATAATTTACTCACTTTTACTGGTATATTTTTTGGCAGTCCTGTATTCATTTATTATTTATGATTTCATAGCGCTAATTTTAATCATTCCTGGATTTATTGTTGGTGATAGGATAGGATCATTATCAACGGTATACTGGGAGGGAAAAGTATTAATGTACAAAAGATCAACAATGGTGCTATTCCTAACTTTAATGCTGTATTTT
>JAKBGP010000001.1 GCA_021833045.1 Thermoplasmata archaeon | reverse complement strand
TCTTGGAATAATACTTGTGATTGTGTTCATAATGGACATTGCTCAATATCTTCTTTCTCCATATATTATAGGAAGAATGTATCATCTGAGAAAGGTAAATCCACAGGATCCATCAACCGCATGGCTGTATGCTTCCTTACAGCAGGTATGCAGCTATAATAACCAGAGGGTTCCGGAACTTTTCATTGCCGAAACTCCAGTAGCAAATGCATTTGCATACGGTTCCCTTCTTTCAGGAAGAAGAATGGCAGTGACAAGAGGTCTCCTTAACATTCTCAATAGAGATGAGGTTGAAGCTGTAATGGGTCACGAAATTGGGCATCTTAAGCATCATGATGTTGCGCTCTTACTGGCAATAGGTTTGATACCAACCATAATCTTCTACTTTGGATATTCCATGTTATTTGGAGGAGGAAGAAAGGGTGGTAACGGTTCAATATTCATAATAGCACTGGTAATGATGGGTGTGAGTTTTGTATTCAATATCATGATCCTTGGGGTTAACAGGATGAGGGAGTCATATGCCGATGTAAATTCAGCCCAAACAATACCCGGTGGAGCCGAAAACCTACAGACTGCTCTCGCTAAAATTGTAGCCTCAACACCCCAGAAAAAGCATCTTAGAAAAAGTGCAGGAAGTTCAACAAGCAGTATGCTGATGTTTTCAGGGCTTGATCAGGGAGAAATGAAAGATCACAGGAGACTTTTAGAGGAATGGAAGCATATGAAAATATCACTTTCGCAGTCAATTTTTAGTGATCATCCTCATCCTGCAAAAAGGATACAAATGCTTGAAAAACTAAAGAAAGTTCAATAGTTAAATATAACAAAAAAGGTCTATGAGAGAGGTTTTTGTGATTTTACCAATTAGGAGAATAATTTCAATGCTCTTACTCTGGATTCTCTTTCATCATGGGGGGTATCCTTCTTAGTATAAATGCACCAATGAGGATCAGAACTGTTAGCGCAAGACCTCCATAAACACCACCTATATATTTCGTGTTAAGAAAAATAAACACTAGAATTGCTGCCACGATCATTACATTGGAAATAACATCGTTTCTTCTGGAAAATGGACTGGGCATTTTTGGAATGCTTTTCTCAAAATAACCTGTTAGGGCGAGATATATCATCGCCAGAAGAGTGTATTTACGGTCGTTTATTTCCGCTACAACATCATTATTCTCTCTTCTAATTGTAAGAACACTGGCATTTGAATCACGTATGGCCGTTTCAGAACTTTTCTTTGAAACAATTGAACCAAGTTCATTCAATTTGACGAAATATTCTTCATTTCCAATAACAACGTTAAGGTTTCTTTTTATAATTCCTGCTTTCCCATTTGAATCGTAAATTACAAGCCCCGCAGTGTTTCTTTTTATTATTGCATTGAAGTTACCTGAAATATTTATTGATAGGTTTCCGGCAAATCCTGACCTGGTGATCGATGCAAATTCTCCCGTGCCAGAATCTACCTTGCCACTTGCATAGGTGAATTTCATCGGTTGCAATCGTAACAATCAATTATTATCTTTTCCCTGTTTGATTAATGATACCTGATCCAGTTGTGCCAATATTTTTATACGAAAGAATAATCAGTCTTTTTAGGGTCTAATGAAACAGAGAAACTACAACAAATTTTGCAAGGATTTCTCTGGGTATGTCCGCGTCATGAATAAAGGAGGTTGCCTGAAGTGAGAAGATACCTTCTTCTCGAGGATGGCTCGTCCTTTGAGGGGAAGGCATTTGGTTCATGTGACAATTCAACAGGTGAACTGGTCTTTAATACATCTTTCACAGGATATTATGAAATAATGACTGATCCATCATATGGAGGTCAGATCATAGTTTTCAACTTTCCCTCAATGTTTTACTATGACTATATGAAGGATGTAGCCCAGAGTGATGGGATAAGCGCAAGTGGAATAGTGATCAAGGATGGAATCATTCCAGGAAACGGTACTTTTAAGATTCTGGATGATCTATTAAAATTGAAACATGTTCCAGGAATATATGGTATTGATACCAGAAAGTTAACCCAAAAAATAAGGGATTCTGGTAATCTTAAGGGGATCATAAGCTCTACAGATAGGATGCCAGATCACTTCTCAGAAATGGATACTGAGGATTTAATAAAAAAATTTTCAACAGGAGAATCGTATAATATTATGGGCAAAGGTAATAAGAACATTCTCTTTATTGACATGGGGACAAAGACATCACTCCTAAGGGAAGTTTCACAGCTAGGCGATCTTGAAGTTGTGAATATCTTCAATCTTCCAAAAAACTATGAAGATTATGATGGAATCTTTCTGTCAAACGGTCCCGGCGATCCAGGTAACAAAGTATTCAGTGAACTCAAGGGAGAACTGAAAAATGTGATAGGTAAGGTACCAGTCTTTGGTGTTTGTTTAGGACACCAGATAATTGGTGAGGTTATTGGAGGCAGGATAGAAAAGATGAAATTCGGTCATCATGGTTCAAATCATTCTGTTTGGAATGGACAAAGATCGTTTATTACATCACATAACCATAATTTCAGAATAGCAGAAGATTCACTGAATATTAAGGGAGTGGATATAATGTACAGGGACCTGAATGACGGCACTCCTGAAATGATGGGAATAGAGGACAAAATGCTTCTAAGCGCACAGTTTCATCCCGAAGGCTCGCCTGGACCAAGGGATAGCACCGGATTTTTTAATTTAATGAGGAGTGTAATGGATGGTATCAGAAACTAGTGAAGAGGTTATGAGGGTACTTGTGATTGGTTCAGGTCCTGTGGTTATAGGGCAATCTGCAGAATTTGATTATGCAGGAACTCAGGCATGCAGGATATTAAGGGAAAGAAGCATTTACACAATCCTCCTTAATTCTAATCCAGCAACAATTCAGACTGATAATTACAACGCAGACAGGGTATATATTGAACCCATAAACGTGGATAATGCAGAACGTATAATTGAAACCGAGGGAGTGACCCACATAATAGGATCAATGGGAGGACAGACAGCTCTGAATCTTGTAATGGAACTTCATAACAGTGGTTATCTTAGGGAAAAAAACGTAAAAATTTTAGGAACGCAGCCAGAATCCATAAGAATAGCAGAAGACAGGGAATTATTCCATTCAGTAATGGAAAAAAATGGCATAACAATACCATGGTCTGTTTCCCTCAAAAGGAGCAACTACAGGGAAGTTGCAACAGAAATTGATTACTTTCCGGTTATTCTCAGAACATCCTTTTCTCTTGGAGGACTTTCAGGAAAAATCATTAATGATAGTTCAGAGCTGATCTCAGTTCTAGATGAAATATTTTCAGATTCAACTCAGAAATCTGTGGAAATAGAGAAATCCCTGTTGGGACTCATTGAAATGGAGTATGAAGTCATCAGAGATCATAGAGGAAATAGCATCATGGTATGCAACATGGAAAATCTTGATCCTATGGGAGTACATACAGGGGAGAGCATAGTCGTTACACCATCCCTTACGATTCCAGATAATATTCATCAGAAAATGAGAAAAACAGCACTGGATATAGCTGACATAGTCGGTATAGTTGGAGCATGCAATGTTCAGTTTGCAGTAGATCTGGAAAGTGAAATTTTCTTCGTTGTTGAAATTAACCCCCGTACATCCAGATCTTCGGCTCTTGCTTCCAAGGCAAGTGGTTATCCTATAGCCAAGGTTGCAACAATGGTAATTTTAGGTGATTCCCTCTTTTCTATTTCTAATCCCATAACTGAAAACACATCCGCTTCCTTTGAACCTTCAATGGATTATGTAATAGTGAAAATTCCCATATGGCCAGTTGGAAAATTCTCTGATTCAGGTACCATCGGAATATCCATGAAATCCACAGGAGAGGCTATGGGCATAGGAAGATCCTTCGAGGAAGCTTTTCTTAAGGCTTTAGTATCGACAGAGCTTGATTTCAGCAAATACTTCTCAAAAGTAGATAGGGATGAGACATTTAGTAATTTAAAAACAGCAAACTGGGAGAGGCTTGGATATATAATATCTGCAATGAATATGGAGATTGATTCTGAAAAGATTGCTGAATTAACAGGCTGGCAAATAAATATAGTCAATAGACTATCTAATATGTTCAAATTTCTTGGAAAGTGTGCAGAAAATATTGAGGAATATCTGCCGGAACTTAAAAGATATGGCTATCCTGATAGAGTAATCTCCTGGAGATCTGGAATAAGCGAGTATGAAATCCTATTAATGAGAAAGAGAGTTTCTCTTTTTCCAAGCTTCAGGATGATCGATTCATCTTCATCTGAATTCAGTTCAAGGACAAAATATCTCTATTCTACATATTATGAGGATGATGAGTGTGGTCCCTGGAAGAAGGATTCTGTACTAATCCTTGGATCAGGTCCAAACAGGATTGGACAGGGGCTTGAATTTGATTACAGTTCCGTAAAAGCAATTCAGGCACTAAAAAAATTTGGTTACAGATCACTGATGATAAATTCTAATCCGGAAACTGTATCCACTGATTTTAACACATCTGACGAACTATATTTTGATCCTATTTCACTCGAATATGTGAGCGGAATAATCGAAAAAAGGAAGCCATATGGAATAATCATCCAGTTCTCAGGTCAGACTGGGCAAAACATGGCATATGAGATTGGAAAAATATACGGTGAAGATATAATTATGGGAACAAAGCCTTCTTCCATAGCCAGAATTGAGAACAGGTCAGCATTCTCAAGGGACCTCGATCAGCTGGGTATAACACAGGCCAGGTGGCATGAGGCATTCAGTCTTAAGGAAATAGTTGAAAAATCAAGATTGTTGCAGAACAGTGTAATTATTAGGGGCAGCTTCATAATTGGAGGCTCTTCAATGTTCGTGAGCCGAACCTCAGCAGATATTGAAATATTCGTAAATAAAATGAAAAAGAGTGCTGTTAAATTCCCATTATTAATTTCTGAGCTAATTGAACAGGCCACTGAATATGATATGGATTTCATAAGTAATAATGATCAGCTTCTGGTTGCAGGAATATTAAAACAAATTGAACCGGCTGGAATTCACTCAGGGGATTCAATGGCAATTTGTGGTCCAGATATACCCCATAAGGAACTTGAAGAAAAGATGAAAGATATTGCTGCAAAGTTTCTGAACTTTTACGCCATAACTGGATTTACAAACATTCAGTTTATGGAAAAGGATGGTCAGCTTTATGTCATCGAACTCAATGCAAGAGCAAGCAGGACCGTTCCATTTATTAGTAAGTGGTCAGGTGTAAACTGGGTTGAAAATGGGATCGCAATGCTCCTTGGTAAGGACTGTATTATCAAAGAGGAAGATGTTAAGGACTATGCGGTTAAGATACCGGTATTTCCTTTTAATCGATTTCATGATAGTGACTACCTTCTCTCCGCAGAGATGAGATCTACAGGGGAAGCTATGGTAAGGGCACCAACATTTGATTTATTAAAGGAGAAGATCAAATCATTTTTAAGAATTCGTTCTGAGAGATACATATTTTACGAAAAAGATCACATCTTGCTCTTTGATGAAAATGGAAAAATGGAAATAAAAGAGGAGGATGCCATTAAAATTATAAATTCATCTGATAACATAAATGTGATTTGCAGTACTGACAGTCATCTAAGGAAAGAAATATCGCATATGGCAGATGTTAAAAAAATACCACTAATAAACAACCAGTATATATGGGAATTCATAGTAAAATAATAATATTATTAATTTTAGAGTGGTGAAGTTGGAAATCTCTTCTTTGTATTCTCTATTTCCTCAACGACTCTCTTCTTGAATGAATCAAATTCCTTTGGAGTTTTGGGGTAGTTCTCGTATATCTTGTTCATTTCATTCATCTTCCTCACCGTATATACAAGATTTGAGAACGCATTCATGTTTTTCATCCCTTTTATTATCATCTTAGCTTTTCCTGCAAGAGAAAGCTCGGGAATCATTCCGACAGTCAGATCACTGGCCTCCTTTTTAGTCAGGAACGTTTTCATACCATAATTCAGAATATCGTTGTTTACTGATTGCAGATAAATCCTGAAAACCTCCATTCCGGCCATTTTCATTCCGTATTTTTCATTAAAGTCAAGATTATACTTCCAGAGACCAGATATGGACACGTCTCCCTTTGATATAGATTGTGCTGCATTTCTTCCTGCAATAACTCCTGCAATAAGTGCTGGTCCAATGCCTCCTGCACTGATTGGATTAGGCATGGTCATGCTATCGCCTGCACCCATGTATCCATTGTAAACAAGGCTCTCCATCTGTCTTCTAACTGGAACAGACCATATACCCTTTCCATTATTGTCAGTTTCATCAACACTTAGATTTTTGAAATTTGGAAGCCACTTTACGTAGTTGTCTATGAGAGTCTGCAGATTGTCATTTCTTCCCATTTTCTTGTTTCTTATATCAAGAGCCTTTTTCTGAACACCCAGTCCTATATTCACCTTTCCGTTAGACTTTGGAAAAACCCAGCCATAACCCCCAGGAGCAAGTTCATTGTTGAGATGGATTAATGCATATCTGCTATCATAATAATTTGAGTCCTCTTTCTCAAGCTCAAAATTATAAATATATCTGCCAGTGCTCTCAATATCATCAATATCAACCATTCTATCCACAAAGTTATTTTCAGGTAGTTTTCTCCTCAGAACTGTTGATACACCAAGTGAATCAATAACTATTTTTGATCTGAATTCTACATTCTTTCCATCCTGATCTCTACCTGTTATACCCTTAATAAAACCGTCCTCAACTATGGGTCCAGTAACCTCGAATTTGGACATGTAATCAATCTTTTCGCTTCTTGCAATGGATAGAAGCTTTCTTTCAAAGACTGGCCTGTTAAGTGAAAAACCCTTCCCATCGAAAGGGTAGCGGGAATTAAGATCTGGAGATAGAGCCATAACTCCGTCTACCGGAAGATCTAGTTCAGGACTTGAAAACTTCACTCCAAGGTTCTCCTCTATATAGTCTATATGGGATGCTGCAACCGCATCACCACATGTCCAGCCCCAGTTAGTTTTTCTACCAACATTCTTCTCCTCGTTCCTATCAACAAGTAGAACTGATACTCCTCCTCTTGCGGCCATCGTTGCTGCCAGAGTTCCAGCCAGACCAGCACCAGCCACAATTAAATCATAATCGTTTTTAACCGACATACTAATTCCTTTTAAACTGTATATTTGATAACTTTTAAATATTTTTTAATTCAGGCAGTTACATATATTTTAAAAGGTGAATGACAATGAATTGAGGATGGTTAGAGATTATAATAAAATACATTATTAAAGATCAAAGGTCAGGTAAAATATTGTCAACTTCTTAGCTCATAAAGACACGTTTATCATGATATATCTGTAAAGAGCGTATCAATGACATTAAAAAAACTCAAACGTTTTCATTCTAAAGGTTAAATTATGTAAAATCAATTGAACGGATTCTCGCCAATAGTGTTCATACCCTCAAAGAATATACTATCTCCCTTCATAGAAAATCTAGGGAATATCATGCCAACACCTGATGAAACAGCTTCAAAAAAAGCCTCTGCAAATATAGGATCCGTTACTATATTCGGGTAAAAGTATTTTGTGTTTCTGCGAAAAAGTAGAAAAATAAGGTTTGTGTTCATACCTTCATTTCTCATTTTTGTCAGATTACGAATATGTTTTGCTCCCCTGGATGTGGGCGCGTCCGGAAAAATAATATATTCTCCTAATTGCATGGAACAGCCCTTTACCTCAACATATCCATCCTCTATTCCGAAGTCATATCTCGAATCACCGTGAGTTACTTCCCTTCGAAAACCCCCATTAATAAATATTTCTGCAATACTATTGTGAAATCTTGTATCAATTAATATTTCTTCATCATTGTGAATCACGGAGGTAATTGAAAACGATGTCTTTTCTCCCTTAGTTCTCCTTATATTAACTTTAGCTCCTGGAAAGATAAGCTCTTTTAGTCTCCCAGGATCATGAAGGTGAACATTTAAAGTTTTACCTGAAGATTCGACCTCTACAAGAAAACGGTTTTTTCTTTCTATAACAGTTGCTTCCATAAGCTCAGAGTCAATTTTCATTACCCTGTGTCCATATTCTATTTTTCTAAATTCCACAGTTTAGAATGATATAAATGTTATTTATTATGTCGCCGATATCTTAAGTGAAGCCCTTCTGGGTCAAGAGGATACCTGATAAGTATATTTAGAATTTGCCAAATGGAATACTAAATTTAAATTTGAATGTGATATTTTGTTATTTAAAAAGCACATAGAGGGTAACCATACATAGGATTTTTAATCCAGTCCTTATTAACTGATTCATGGAAAGTGTCCAGTCGATCATGACTCCAGACCCTGTAATATTTACACTACCCTCCACAGTCGCACAGGCAGTTTCAGTTTTGATTAAGAATAACATTACGGGAATGCCAGTTGTTAATTCTAACGGAAAATACGTTGGAATAATATCAAGAAGAGACGTTTTCGCAAATCCTGAAGAAACTCAGGCAACCAGAATTACAAGAAGCGAACCATCCATTAGGGAAGACACAGAAATAAGAGAAGCAGCCATATTGATGGTTAAGGAAAAGAGAAGACATGCCGCAATTGTTAACAGCAAAGAAGAAGTAATTGGAATTCTCACACCGCAGGACTTTCTGAAAACGATTGAAAAATCCTATGGAAATATCATAGTTAAGGAGATAATGAAAAGTCTTGCATTCCCAATATGGGAAAAAACTCCCCTTCCAGTCGTTTATAGATCTATGAGACTTACTGGCATATTCACATATCCAGTAACAGATTCACACGGGAATTTCAAGGGATTGATCACGGACAGGGACCTTTTCGACAAAATCGATGTAAGTACTGTAAGAGTTGATGACGTTGAAACAATGTCAGAAGACGATCCCTGGTCATGGGATTCTGTTAGAAACGTGGTCTCGTATTTTATAGAACGAAACCACCTGAAGATTCCCGAGGATCCAGCGGAGTCCATAGCTATTAGAAAGCCAGTCGTGGCAAATCTCAACGAAAGGCTTGCTCTTGTAGCAAGAAAGATGAGGGATGGCAATTTTAATCAGCTCCCAGTCACATCGAGCGTCAATGGTCTTGAAGGAATATTGACCGATCTTGATATTCTTTCTGTATTCACGAAAGAAAAATAATAATCAAATAGGAGTCAGAGATGGGGTAGAATGAACGGAGTGGACGAACTGGAAGTCATGATTGAATTATCAAAAAGGAGAGGGTTCTTCTGGCCATCATTTTCTATTTATGGTGGCTCTGCTGGATTTAATGATTACGGCCCACTTGGTTCAATACTGAAATCTAGAATATATCAGGAATGGAAAAATGAGTTTACAAGAATAGGTGCAATCGAGATAGACTCACCAAACCTCACACCGGAAGCAGTTCTGAAAGCTTCAGGTCACGTGGATAAGTTTATAGATATGGCCATAACCTGTTCGAAATGCAAAACAAGATACAAGCTTGAAAATGTAATAGAGAGTAACGGTGGCTCTAAAATACCTGAGACACTGGAAGAGGCTAATGCTATTGTAGAAAATGGCAACTTCAAATGCCAGAAATGTGGCACGGTCTTAACAGATCCATACGAATTTCATCTGATGTTTGAAACAAGATCCGGTAATGAAACAATGTATCTAAGACCTGAAACAGCCCAGGGAATATTTGTCAATTTCAAGTTACTTCTAAATTACAACAGGGGAAAACTTCCCATGATAGTAATACAGCAGGGAAAAGGTTTCAGGAATGAAATTTCACCAAGGCAGGGAATAATAAGACAGAAGGAATTCAACATGGCTGAGGCAGAAGTTTTCCTTGAACCAGACAGACAGGATAATTTCATCCCCAGAGACGAAAACCAGATTACACTTCATGATATGTATTCCAGGGAACACAAACTTACACTGCTAAATGCAGTTAAGTCGCATATTATAGGCTCTAATGATCATGCTTTCTTTATGGAAACTGTCTACAGACTAGCCATAAAAATAGGTATTTCCAAAGAACGGCTTAGATTCAGGCAGCACAGGAAGGATGAACTTGCACACTACTCGAAGGAGTGCTGGGATTTAGAGGTTAGGATTAACGATTCCTGGCTCGAGATAGCCGGTATAGCCGATAGGGGGACGTATGATCTTTCCAGGCACATCCGGGAATCAGGTGAAAACCTGTTTTATGAAGGAGAAAAAATAGCAAGGGTACTGGAGCCCTCAATAGGCATGGACAGGATGATAGCGGCAGCAATAATATCAAACATGAAGAAAAGAGAAAATGAATACTCATACCTTACTTTTCCGTCAGAGATGGCACCATACAGGGTAGCCGTTCTTCCATTACAGAAAAAGGATGGATTACTGGAAAAGGCGAAAGAGATATTTGCAAAAATCCAGGAAATTGAACCATATTCAGTATTTGATGAATCAGGGGCCATAGGAAGAAGATATGCCAGACAGGATGAAATAGGAACACCCTTCTGCATAACAGTAGATTATGACACGCTTGAAAGGGATGTGGTAACCATAAGGGAGAGAAACTCAACGAAACAGATAAGAGAAGTTAAGGTGGATACTATTGTGAACTATCCAGTATTCCTTAAGAATCCTGTTTTAGACGAATTTAAAAAAATGAATTTAAATCAATGAAAATATAAAATTTCATATCTGTTTTTAGAATTGGTTCCCACTCATCAATTTCTCTATACTTCGTGAATGTTGATGTAATCTGTTTTTTCATTCTAAATTTTTTCCAAACAAAAGGATCATATAAATTCTGAAAATGAGGACATATTAACAAATATATTAATAATTAATTAATTATGCACCTTCAAGTGACTGTCAACTGCAAAATATCCATAGTGATTCCAACAATGAATGAAGGAAGAACAATTGGTAAGGTCATAGATGATCTCCAGTATCTTAATCCTTTTGAGATCATAGTTGTGGACACAAACTCTACGGATAAAACCAGAGAGATTGCCTCAAAAAAGGGTGCAAAAGTCCTGGAAGAACCACGTAGAGGATATGGTAGAGCTTATAAAACAGGCATCAGGGAAGCAAATGGGGAAATTATTGTTTGCCTCGATGGCGATGGAACTTATCCGGCAGAGGCAATTGGTCCCCTAATAGAGCTATTATTCATTGATAAGGTTGACTTCATCTCATGTGACAGGATGACATTGAGAACAACGTACACTTACACCACATTACACCTTATAGGAAATAAGATTCTTAACAAAACTCTGGCAATTCTATATGGTTTCAGATTATACGATTCTCAAAGTGGTATGTGGATTTTCCGGAAAGATTTATATGCTAAAATGAAAAATCTCAGTGATGGAATGTCATATTCACAGGATATTAAAATTGAGGCTATGCGAAATGGCAGATTGATTGAAGTACCAATTGTTTACGGTGTAAGAATAACGAAACCTAAGCTTAATACATGGGAGGATGGTTTTCACAATCTCTTTGAACTTTTCATTAAATACGTGAATAAGTAATATGCGTAATGATCAAAGTTGTCAATGAAAATTATGTATGTCGTAATTAAAAGTTTTTATTCTTCAATACTGTGTTATACAATTCTCCAGTACCATAAAATTCAGGGGAAGTGATTGCCTTTTATGACAACTCAACAAATCATTACATGAATACATGGATGAACATTAAAGCATTTGATCAGATCTGTTAGGAGGTATGAAAGGTACAACATATCGCCTGTAAACAGGATTAAGGGAATCCATTTTCCATCATTTCTCATGAACCGAAGCAGCTTCTGGATCATAACCAGTACAAAACCACAGCATACAGATAGGACCAGTCATATGGTAATATATTCATGGAAATGGATTTAACAGAAGATCAGAGAAAAATAGCTAAAAGGTGAGACATATTGCATTATACAACAGGAATATGGAGCAGCTTGATCTAAAGGACCTAAACGAAAAGATCAATGCCGCAACAAAGCAAAGACCAGAAATCCTCGATCCAAATGTTCTGAAAAAATCACTGGTGAAGCTGAAATCGTTCATTAAGTACTTCTCAAATGTCATAGTGCTGAACAGAAAGAAGATCGATATACTGAAAAAACCTGTGGTTATTTTCGAGATCTTAACCAATTCATATCTCCATGAAAATGAAATAGTCACGTTACAAGGAACAGTGGTAGATATAGCATTCATTCAGGACCATAAAGTCGTTCGCTGAGACCCGTTCAGTGTGGAAAAGAGAGATCTGTAAATTTCGTCAGAGAATTGGTAAGATTTATTTATTCTGAAAGAACTTAGAGTGGCATATCCCATAATCAGTGAATATGCACAAGCATGATTTTTGTTTATTCACAAAAAATATAAATTAAATGACCCGCGTTAGGACACTGGCATTGAATCTCATGTGTAAATAAGACTTAAATAATATTAACCATTAAGGTTATATGGATGGGCAGATAATAAATCTTGATCAAATAGAAATTAACGGAAAAGATGTTTTATATGGTATTTTGATGATTGCTGGATTTTTGGCTATGGTAACTGCAAGTTTTTTGTCAGTAGTATCTGTTGCTCCAAGAAATGCTGAACAGGGTAATCAGAGTAATTTAATATATAAATCCGATAGCGGCATAGCCACAATAGGTTCAGGCGGATTAAAATATAATTACGAGTGGGGATGGTATAATTATGCAACAGGTACCTTTGAGGTAAAGGTTTTGTTACAGTCTTTTGACTCTGGAGCATGTGGCTATAGATGGGACCCATCCTTTTCAGTAACGAGGACAGTTAATGACAACGCGAAAATTTCTAGTCAAAATAACGGAGCTAATCTCTGGTACCCAAATCAAGCTATTGAAAAGAGTTTATCCAGAAGTTATGACACAGTTTTTACATCTAGCGATTTCTTCACGACGAACGTAGATAATGTATTGCTCGAATTTCAAATGAGTGGAACACAGGGAAATACGTACATGAAGGGTTCAATAATATCGCAGGGCAACACTGTAATTGATTGGGCTAATATTCTACATCTTATTGCCTCTGCCGCAGGATCTTGAGAAAATTTTCCTTCGGCACAGATCATGAAAGCGACAAGATTCCTTCAGATGGTTGTTACTTTTTTAGTAGTAGTGACGTTGTTATTGATTTTAACTCCAATAACCTCAGTCTCATTAAAGGAGACTAGCCTCCATAAAAATGCTGAGAGCTCAGGTGATATATATTATTATTGCTTTTCAACAATGGGTGCATTTTATTGGAATAATACAACTACATATTCGAGGTATATTCACAGTAAATACTTTAAAGAGGGAGAATACGCCTATGACTGTGCAATATATACAAAAGGAGTCCTCATTCTGAGTATTGATGGGCAAGGTGCAAATTTTAACATTATAACAGAGCTTTGTTGCTCTTTTAACAGTAATACCCCAGCTAATGTAGTTCACAGGAATTTTTCAGTTGGTTTTTCAAACCCCTTCCTATCAAATTTTATAAACAGCTACTCAAATTCTCAGGGAAGTTATAACAAAATAGATGGTGAATTTGGAGTTGTTCAGGGATATTATCATAAAGATTGGGGGTACTATCAACAACAATTAGATAGTGAAAATAAAACTATTAGCAGATTGGATGGAGCGACGTATGACACGTCTCCAGTAATAGTGCATTTCCCATATTTTAACAAAACTTTGCCCGATACATCTGTTCCATTTGATAATTTTAATTCCTACGATCGTGTAGGGAATAAGAACATACTTGTACAAAGTGATCTTGGTGGAAACAGCAAGTTTTTAGATGAACTTCTTTTCAATCAAACAATAAAATATGGGGGAAACAATGTGATACCTCTTGGTTCGGGACAATTCTTTATGAAGCTTATCGCAACCAATGTGGCATTAGGTCCTGTTGCATTATCCCATTACTTAAAGGAGTACCTTCCGGTCGAAATAATTCTATGGATAGTAGTTATGCCATCTGCATACTTTATAGTAATCAGGAAAAAGAAAATAATGGTAAATTCTAAGAATAAAAGGAGGTCAAAGCCTTGAATTGGATCGAATCCAGGGGATTGAGTAAGATTTACGGAAAAAGAGAGGTTCTGAGAGGGATAGATTTGGAGGTTGGAGATGGAATTAACCTAATATCTGGTGAGAATGGATCTGGAAAAAGTACGCTTATTTCAATTCTGGCTGGATTAACTCCAAAAACATCGGGAAATATAACAATTCTTGACCATGACCCAATGAAGCAGTCGAAGGAGATAATGAAAAGAGTCTATTTTACCCCGGAAGCCCCTATCTTTTTTCATTCAGACATAGTAGATGAGTTTCTTTATGCTCACATGAATTTGAATGGTTACACAAAAGAGAATCTATCCTATTTTCTGGATACATTTGGTATTGGAGCTCTTGTACATTCTCATTTTCAGTCTCTTAGCATGGGTGAAAGAGAACTTATTATGGATGCTGCGGCACTGGCAACAGGAAAGGAGTACTTTATCATGGATGAACCAAACTCAAACATAGACACATCAAAGAGAGCAACACTATCTGCCGAAATATTGAAAATGGCCAATAAAAATAAGAGTTCGTTCCTTATAGTTACCCATGTCACAGACAACATTCTCAACATTTCAAACAGGATTTATTCTTTGAAAAATGGAATGATAAAGAGTGAAATCAGTACTGAAAAAGGGTTTGACGAAATGAAAAACATATGCATAAAGATCAGGGCGTTCTCAATAAGTGAACTAAAGGAAACACTTTCTGTCTTTTCACCTATAATTACAGGAAATGAAATAACGATTCATGGTCAAAAACTACATAATATCCTGTTTAAACTTTCACCCAAAGAACTTAGCTTTATAACAAATATTGATGTATCAGTGGAGACCGGTGAAGTATGAAATCAAATTCACTAAGACAAAAAATTAACTATATATCTATGGTTGAAAATCTTTCAGATCGATATTTGATGAGAGAAATTCTCTTCTTCGTGGTGATACTGCTCTCCTATGTGTCTTTTACGTCCTATACACCGACTCAAATCAATTCTAGTCTAGCAACATTGCCATATATATCACCACGAGATGCAGTATCAATTGTTTCAATCCCATTTTTTATTTGCATAGCATTTTACTCAGCATCAGTTGCCTCTTCCCTCAGTTCCTCGCTTCGTTCTGGTTCCATCCCTTTTCTTTTCACTATGCCTGTTAGCAGGTCAAAGTTTTATTTTTTGTTTTTTTTCATCACAGTTATATTATCATCTGCACTTTTTATAGCTGCTTTCCTGATTCTTATGCACCTTCTTTCATTTACTTATAGCGGAAAGACAATTCTTATGTTTCTGGTGATCATGGAATCTTCCATATTTTTTTACACTGGGATCGGAATGCTTCTAGCCTCTCTACTCAGATCAGGTGCTGCAACATTTATGGTAATGTTTGGAGGAATATTTGGACTGATGGTCTACTCATACAGAATTTTACCAAATGTTTCGTGGGTTCAACTTATGATTATGGGGGTTTCTTACCTGCCCTCCACACATTCAGATTTTACTGAAATAATTATTTTGTTTTTTGCTTTTGTCACTTTGTCATTTATAATGACATTCTTAAGTTATTTTGTTTTAAGGTTCAAAAATCTCAGGAGTGGTAAGGGTGCATAACAGGAAATTTATCAAACTATTTCTGATTCTTTTCGTCATATCTATATTACTTTTCTTAATGTTCTCATACTCTGCTGGTAAAAATTTATCAGTTACAAATCCTTACTTTGATAAAAATACTCCGTTCACAACTCCCTCGTCAACCTTTACTGTTGGAATGTACATAAATTTCAAGATACCACCCAGTTTGCTTAAAAATGTAACCATAACAACCTGCCTCAAGTTGTATAAACTTGATTATAACGGAAGCATTGGAATGATGATCCTGAACTATACAACTCATAATGTTTCTTTTACATTTAACCAAAAAGTTAATCCCGGGCCAGGTTCCTACTGCCTGAAAGTTGGAGCGTGGGCTAATGGGAATAAATCAAATGCTAATTCTCTAAATAATAGCATTGATTTTGATAAGAATAATTTTATATTTTACACATCACTGATAATGGAACCAAATTTCTCATATCTATACATAGCAACAACACTTCTTTTGTCATCTTTAGTTTTGCTGTATGGTTACTTCTTCTTTGGGAGGCATGGAAAATTCCTTTAGTGAGGGAATATAATTCTATTACCTTACTTTTTAAGGTGATTTTCAATGCACCTTGCAGAAGAATGATATACTCTAGGTATCCCAGGATCTTGTGAATATATCTCATTATCATCCCATTATGCCTGCGTTGATGAATTTCCGTATAAGTTGCAGAACTGTTTTGTCTAATATTCTCCTTGCGACCTGTTCTATGAACTTGTGTTTGGTAATATTTTCAAAGCATCGTCATATGTCCACATCTATTATGTGTTTACGGCCATAGTTCATGTATTTCATGATCTCATCTACAGAATCAATGGCAAACTCATTCATAAACCGAATGCGTTTGAATAGAACCATGTTTCGTATATCGGTACTATCATGATCTTTGTTGGTTGTCTTTATTATTCAATCCATGGCTGAGAGTATACTCAGTGGAAGGTTCTTTCCATCCACTTCGGTATATGCACGCTCGCAGTGGTTATTACGTCAATAACTTTGATATATCATTAATACTATCATAGTGATAAATGGAACACATAAGTTTAGTCCATACTTGTTCCTATTCCTGTAAATACAATAAAAAATACAAAATAAGTGTAAGGAAAAAATTTCACTGCGAAGCAAACAGAATTAGGAAGAACATAATAAAATGGGAAAAGAAAAGACTTTCACTCTACGTTGTTCGATCTTTAAATATCCTCTATTCCTCGTTAAAACTTTCCATACGAGAAACTCTGTGGAAAAAATCAACTAATATGGAAAGTAGACTTAGTTACATATGTAATGACAAGTGAAATGATTAACATTCTTATAACATTATCACAGTTTGAAACGGAAGATGATTGAGATAATGAGTAAAAACCATGACTTTCATTATCCATTTCGACTATCCTTTTTTCATCAATCTTTTAGTGAGGTAGCATCTAGCGTATCTGGTCCGCATTGGTCTACAGAAAAGAATGATGGATTCTTCAGAATATACTGTGGCATGAATATTAATAATATGGCCAGGCACCTTTCTCCCATTGGATACAGGATAAATCTTAAGATTCACACATTGAGTTTTTTCCAAACTTTAAAATATAAAGTTTGTCTATATCTATTCATGGAAAATAACCAGACCAAAGTTGGCGTCATATGCAATGAAGATATACACTTCAACAACCCTATTGTTATAGGAGGCTTCATCGGACAGACTACACTGGGTGTAACAACAACAAGTTATATCATAGAACAGTTTGGTTTGCACGAAGTTGCAAAGTTGAAATCTCATCAAATAGCTCCGGTTACAGTATTTGTTGGTGGAAAGATGAGAAGCCCTTTCAGAATATATTCCAACGATAAGGGAACGTTAATGGTTATCCAGTGTGAGGTTCCAGTAGATATTGAGGGTCTATACGAAATTACGGAAACATTAATAGACTGGATTAAGCCATTCAATCCCAAAGAATTTGTTATCATAGATGGTGTTCCAGTAGAAGATCTTCCTGAAGAGAGACAGGCATATCTGGTAGCCGGTCTTGAAAGAATTGAAAGTCTGAAGAGTAGTGGAATAGCCATTGCAGAAGCCGCTTTAATCGGTGGAATGGGTGGTGCCATTCTTAACGAGAGCATCCTCACAGGGCAGAATGCAATTGCGCTTCTAACAAATGTATCGGTTGCAATTCCCGATCACGACGCCGTACTATCTGTGATTAAGGCTTTGAATATTATTTATAATTTAGGAATAAAAACAACTGTGCTTGAGGAAAGTGTGAAAAAGATACACGAGGAAATATCAAAGGTAGCAAGTGAATATAAAACTGCAACATCTGATCAGGATTCTTTAACTGGCCCAGATTCAATATACAGGTGAAAATTTAAAAATGATAAAAGTTGCTATTAACGGGTACGGAACCATTGGCAGGAGAGTGGCAGATGCAGTCAGGGCTCAGAAGGATATGTCTGTTGCCGGTATAGTGAAAAGGAAGCCAGATTATGTAGCAAGGGAAGCATCAAGAAATTATCGTATATTCTCAAGTGATAAAGAATCATTGAAAGCCTTCTCACAATCAAGCATAGAAGCCGAAGGTACGATGGAGGAACTTCTGGGTGATGTGGATATTGTTGTTGACGCAACTCCAGAGGGACAGGGAGAGAAAAATATACAGGTATACAAAACAGCAAGAAAAAAAGCAATATTTCAGGGAGGAGAATCAGCTGCACTTGTAGAAGCAAGCTTTAATGCCTATGGTAATTTTGTGGATTCATGGGGTAAGGATTACGTAAGGGTTGTTTCATGCAACACAACTGCAATGGCAAGGACAGTATCAGCATGCATGGAAAAGTTCGGAGTAAGAAAGGTAGAAGCGACTATAATAAGAAGGGCAACCGATCCAAATGATAGTAAGAAGGGGCCCATTAATGCAATTGAGCCGTCTCTGGGTTTTCCATCACACCATGGTCCAGATTTGAAGACAGTCCTGAAAATAGGAGAAGCCAATACAGTAGCAATAAAGGTACCAACAACACTCATGCATGTGCATGTGGTAAATCTAACCCTAGAAAAAAGTATTACACAGGATGACACTCTGGATCTGTTTAAGGAATATGGAAGAATAATAACAGTATCAGGGAAAGAAGGACTCATATCAACTGCCCAGTTGATGGATCTGGGGAAGGAAATGGGCAGAAAGAGGGGGGACTTATTCGAAATACCTGTTTGGAAGGAATCTATATTTGCGAACAATGATAATTTAAGATATATACAGGCAGTACATCAGGAGAGTGATGTAGTTCCAGAAAACGTTGATGCTATTAGATCAATGCTTCAGGAAAAGGATAAGGAAACATCCATAGAGGAAACAGATAGGGCAATTGAAATCAGGGGGAAAAATTAATGGAAAAAAATGAAAAGATGAAAAAAGAAGAAGATGTAAAGGACGAAGGCAAGAAACTGACAATAGAGGACATTCCAGGTGTAGGTGAAGCTACAGCAGAAAAACTCAGGGAAAATGGCCTTGATGATATAATGGCCATTGCGACTGCCTCACCCAAGGATGTTTCTGAGCTTACTGGAATTGGAGAAGGGTCAGTTGCAAAGATTATTTCAGCAGCAAGAAAAATCGCTGATATAGGAAACTTTGAAACAGGAGAAGAGATATTCCAGAAAAGAAAGGATGTTTTAAGACTAACAACTGGGAGCAACAATCTGGATTCACTGCTTGGGGGAGGCCTTGAAACTCAGTCAATTACAGAATTCTTTGGAGAATTTGGCTCAGGTAAGACTCAAATTATGCATCAGCTTGCTGTAAACTGCACCATGCCTGAGGAAAAAGGTGGATTCAATTCAGATGTCCTGATCATAGACACTGAAAATACATTCAGACCAGAAAGAATCATACAGATGTCCAAATACAGAGAACTAGACTCTGACGAGGTACTGAGAAGAATTCACGTTGCCAGGGCATATAATTCACATCATCAGATACTGCTTGGTGAAAAGGCCAGCGAAATGGCGAAGGAATACAACGCTAAGCTCCTGATCGTTGATTCACTAACATCACATTTTCG
This sequence comes from Thermoplasmata archaeon, assembly GCA_021833045.1. The sequence goes on along the minus strand of JAKBGP010000001.1, from coordinate 39,060 downwards.
TTCAGAATATATGGGAAGGGGATCACTGTCAGAAAGGCAACAATTGCTCAACAGGCATATGCATGACCTGCTAAGATTTGGAACCCTCCAGAATGCAGTCATAGCAGTCACAAATCAGGTAGCCGCAAGACCGGATGTATTCTTTGGCGATCCAACAGCACCGATTGGCGGAAATATAGTAGGGCATACAGCAACATTCAGAATATACCTTAGAAAGGGAAAGGCCGGGAAGAGAATTGCGAGATTGATAGACTCCCCTTATTTGCCAGAGGGAGAAGCTGTTATTCAGGTATCAGAAGATGGTATAATAGATGGAACATAGGAGGGAAATGAACATGTGGGATTTGATAAACAATGCCTTCGGTAAATACCCTTCTCAGATGAAGATAATAAAATATCTGATGAACTACGGGTTTTCTGTGAATGAGAAATTTGATGGTGAGTACTCTCTATACAGTGGTAAGGTAGAGGTGAGACCCAGCTCTCTTGCAGAGGCGATAGATGTAGATAAAAGGGTTGTAATACAGGTCATAAAGAAAATAAGAGAGGATCCAAAGCTATTTGAATTCTTTAAAAAACTTAGGCCAATAGCGGATATGAGCAGTGCCAGTTCTAAGCTTCTGGATCTAGGGATAGTAGAAATAAGGGCGGAAGACCCCTCAAAGCCAGGAATAATAAGTTCGGTCATTAACCTAATTTCCAGCAGGGGTATTGGAATTAGGCAGGTAATGGTAAGCGATCCCATAATCAGTGATGAACCAGTTGCAAGAATAGTAACAGAAACCCCTATAACAACCGATCTCCTGAGTGAAATCAAGAAAATTAAGGGAATGGATTCCGTTGTAATGTTATGAGTGAGGTGATAATACGGCACTAATTGGAAAAAAAGGGCAAAAGGAACAGGATATGGATGATACTATAGAGTATCTGGATCTTCAGGACTACAGATTTGACACTTCTCAGGAAGGTGGAAGCCTGAAGTCTATAAAGGTGGTTGATGTTGAAAGAGCTGATCATGTATCAAGAGCAGCTAAACTTGCCTACCAGAAAAATATTGTAATAATTGATATAAGTAACGCAAATAAGGATCCAAATAACACAAATCAGATTGACGTATCCATAAGGAAGCTTGTAAAAGACATCAATGGTGATTTTGGAAAACTTGGCGAGTTCTATTACATAATAACGCCATCGGATGTATTCCTTGATAAGAAAAAGGTAAGGGACGATTACATCTAAGTCTTGAATTGGTAAGAGCGTTTTTTATCAATAGATAAAACCTTACTTCAATCTGCTTCCTTTAGTAACAAAATATTTTAGAAAATGAAGAAAAATTCACTTCTTCAGAAAATCACTGGCGATTCTCCAAGCCAATAAAAATTGCGAGTTTCCTTAACAGGAATATTATGATCTGCATTATCAATGCAACAGAGGAAAATACGAAAGCTATGTAAGACATTGATCCTTCCCACTGAATCGCCGACCCAAAAGCTGTGAGGTCAGCAGGCGTGATCGATGCTAATATATCCAGATACAGCAGGTAAAACAACACTACGGCCAAAACATTAATTAAAAGACCTAAATACACCTTGTTTAACTTAAATCTTGCCATGAACTCTACTTAATGAAAATGTACATCTTATATTTTTCCATTAGCCATGTAAAACAACGTAATAACCAAGTATTTAGAATTACATTAGGTAGTATCGCAATTAAATGATCATCATATGGGGAATAATGATTTATTTCTGAATTCTAAAAAAACTGGATGCATAATATACAAGAAAATAATCTGGCAAATTCAAATAAAAAATATTGCAACGCTGATCATTAATTTCTAATCAAGCAATCAAAAAAAATTAAAAAATAAATAGGGTTAATTCTTTAGATATATAAACGTTCATAATCTAAGGAAATGATTTATATAGGATGATAAACATACGCACGATAATGAATAAAAAGAAGTTTGTCATAGCCATGGTCTTCTCGTTGCTCATGCTGGGTTCGGCTTTTGCCATATCCGCATTGGCTTCTAGTGGATCACAGCCTGTTTTGACCGGTAACCAAGGTGGACCAGTTCTTAATAGTGAACCGAGCACTGCTACAAGCAATACTCCTTGGAGCATGCCAACAACCACAATGCAAGAACCAAGTTACACTAATGGAACATTCAAAATGGGTATAGATTGTAATGTGAATTCGTTGAATCCATTCCAGGAGACAACATATTGTGATGCTTATGTAGTGGAAGAACTTTATGATGGTTTATTTAACACCTTACCAAATGGCCAAGTTGTTCCATGGCTAGCATCTAACTATTCTGTAGCACACGTAACAGCAAACAACCAAACGTACGATTTAATGACTAACACATCAGTAAACTATTCGTATATATACACAATAAATCTAAAACCTTACGTTCAGTGGACAGATTGGACCCCAGCTAATGCATCACAAACGTATACATTCTCAAACGTGCTACATTATAACTTTAATGGAAACATGACAACTCACGTTTTTAAATCCTATAAAAACACAACAATGAAGAAATACTACCTGCAGTCAGGTGACGTAGTTCAATCTTTTAGAATGCAGCAATCCTGTGGAGACTGGCCAAATGTTGTGAGTGTTGTACCAAACGGAAACCTAAGCGTTAAAGTGTACGTTTCAAAGCCAACTCTACTGTTATTCACAGCGGACTTTGAGAATAATGTACTACCATATCACATATGGATAAAACACGACTTCACATCTGTTGCCGGTCTTTATAACTACACACCAGGAATATCCTCAGGAAATGGATGGTATGACTGGAATATGGGATGGAACACAGCCACTGGAAGATCACCAGGATCAGTTGGAACTGGGCCATTCATGGTACAGAACAGCTACGGCATGCCAGAAGGAGCCATAATACCAAGCCATGTCGAAACTATGTATGTCAACCCACACTACTTTGTACAGTATGCAAACAAGTCAAGTGGACTCAGACAGTACACTCCAAAGATATATGAAATAAATGAACCATTCTTTAGCTCAGAGTCCTCAATGATAGCTGCATATCAAAAAGGTCAAATTGACACAACTTCCACGGCTCCAACTCCAAACTTCCTGCCACAGATCCAATCCACGCCTGGCTCGTACATATATCATAAAACATCAAGCGCATATGGTTATCTAAGGTTAAATACAAGAGTAGCGCCTATGAACGTAACTGCATTCAGACAAGCACTCAACTATGCCACGCCGACAGCATACATAGCAAGCGCAATTAGCGATGGTTATGCAGTTCTCTCATCTGACCCAGTAAACCCTGGGAACACATTGTATTACAACTCATCTGCACCTCAGTACACGCTAAATATGGCAAAAGCTAAAAGCCTCATAAAAAGCATACCTGGTATGGTCAACGTATCTGGAACTCTTGAATATTACGGAAAACCAGTTTCATTAACCATACAAACAACCGTTGGTTCTGTTGCGCCAGACAACATAGAAGGGATCGATGCCACAGTAAAATACTGGAACGAACTTGGTATAACAGTAAACTTAAAGGAAGAAGCATTTACAACACTCATATCAAACATTGACGGAACAATATCCTCTAACAGCAACCTATACCAAATAGGTGATCTAGGAATCAGTACTCCCATAGGAGATCCAGCTCTTGATTGTCGTGATTCGCTTAACCCCAAATATGGTATACCTACTGACAGCTATGTAGGTCCATTTTCTAGTATGGTATTTAACGGAAAGACACTGAATGGCACACAGGTGCAGGATCTGTTTAACAACATAACAGCAAAAATGGTCAACTCAAACTCACTTTCAAGTAATGTACACGAAGCTAAACAACTTCAGAGTTTGATGATACAACAGGCAACAATGGTTAACCTTGGTTACTTCGTCGATCTCATACCAGAACAAACAAATGGTTTCACCAATTACTCTCATACCAATCCCGATGCAGTGTATCTATATTGGTACTGGCAGTTCTTCTCATTAGAGCACACCAAAACATCCACAGTCAAATACCCCTACCATCTCACAGTGAAGGCAACCGTGAGCTCTGGTACAACTCAATACGATAATGAAACATCCACAATCTCGTTTACCGTAACAAATGGAACAACGCCTGTTTCAGGGGTGACAGTACTGGTGGGAATAGCGGCTACTTACGGGGGTATATTCAACATAACTTCAACGAATCTAACTACAAATTCTAATGGTGTGGCACAATTCAAATATGAAGTGAAGGATTTGAACACTCTCCTTGTAACCACAAATAGCACTGGAGTGGTGGTTCATGTTAGTTCAGAGGATGTAAATATAACTGGTATAGCTGAAATTCCAGGCTCGACCACGGTTGGATCCGGAAACGCAACAGTAGAATTAACACTCATGCCAAATAAACCGGTAACTGCAGCGAATTATACAACAGACTACATTGTAGCTGGTGTAGTGGTTGCTATTGGTGTGGTAGCTGGGGCCGCTTTTGTGGTAATGCGAAAACCAAAAATAAAATCTTAATTTTTAAAATAAATTTTTAAATACCTTTTTTTTTATACAGTCTCAAATGGGGGAAATAAATGAATATTTATCTATTAACTAGAAAAATCATACAGGCATTCGCTCTTGTAGTTATAATGACTCTTATAATATTTGTAGTCTTCAGACTTATGCCAGGAAACCCAGGTTTACTACTTCTAAAATCAGCAAATAAGACTGGGACACCTCTATCTACGAAGCAGAAGGATGCAATATTAAGTACTCTTGGTTTACAGGATGGCAAGTTTTCACTTGTGGATTTCGAAACTTATCTTTATCAAATGTTTACATTTCATTGGGGAAAGGATTTTAATTCGCCCGGTCAATATGTATATAACGAAATTGCAAATGCCCTGCCCTACACATTAGTTCTTATAGTCTCATCGGCTCTTCTATCCTTTGCAATTGGGATACCTCTGGGAATAGTAGTATCAAAAATGAGAGGGGGAAAAAAAGAGGGAGTGTTGTTGACAACTAGCTTGATATTAAATTCAATTCCATATTTCATTCTGGGGGTCATATTGTTTCTTTATCTGGCAGTTTATTCGAGCGTACTACCTCTGAAATCAAGTGTTCCACTTACATACATCACACACCCATCGCTTAGCACTTTTCCGATATTGTTGTATCATATCGCTCTCCCATTTAGTACATTATTGATCATAGAATCAATGGGCCATATGATTACCATGAGGGCGGCGATGGTATCGACACTTGGAGAAGATCATATAACAACTGCAAGGGCGAAAGGAGTTCCTGAAAAATCCATATTAAGAAAACATGCTGCTAGAATAGCTGTTATACCAGTTACGACAAGGTTGGCCTTACAGTTATCATTTTTAATTAGTGGGTCCTTAATCGTTGCTATTATTTTTAACTGGCCAGGCATGGGTCCATTACTTTATCATGCAGTTTTGAATGAAGATTACCCTCTCAGCGAAGCCTCCACTTTCATCATCTCTCTTTTAACCATAGTAGCATACTCACTGATTGACTATATACACGCATGGCTCGATCCAAGAATTAAAGTATGATAATTATGTTTAGGTGAACTAATATGGAAAAAACTGATGAAAAGAGGAGGAAATATGAACCCTCTGTATACTGGAGAAGACTTTATAGGCAGTTCAAGGTCTTCTACAAAAGTACTTACGGTAAGGTAGGATTCTATATATTGCTGGCGTTTGCAGTAATAACCTTGGTAACGCCATTCGTAGTTGAGCACCCTAACTATACATACATCGCACCTGAAGTCGATACTCACGTTGCAAGTGAAATAGTGCAGACTCACCTCACAAACATATCAAAAGGGAACTCTGGAGTGGAGTTATATTCCCCCATGTCAACCACTCTTCAGAATGAGGGAACGTCAGCTATTTACCTTGGGACTTCAAATGGGGATATTTATTGCTATGGATTAGGGGCAACAAAAGACTCTAAATTAGGAAACTATAACTTAATTTATAACAGTCATTTGAAGGGAAAGGAAAAAATGCTCCAACCAACTATGTTTTCGCTCATAAACTGCGCTGAGGAAATTACTGGGTATGCGGGTCCCGGGTTATTTCAGAGGTTTGTCGCACTTCCAATTGCCAATGGGTCAAATGGAAATGTGGTTATAGGAACAATAGCATTTCAAACTGCGGGACTAAACAAGCCAAGTTTCACTGAGATGACTTCATTTACGTATAACGGAACAATTGTTGGAAATATAACATCTGATTCGATAGCATTTACTGGTACAGTATCTACAAGTATCCCATCTTGTAATTATGCCAACGACAGTTTTAACCCCAGTGGTCAGGTGTACTTGTTATCTAAAAATGCAACTGGGGATTATCTTTACAGGTATCAGATTTCACCGGGAGCAATTTTGGGAATAGAAAAATTAAGCATGAAAAACCCCGAAGGAATAAGCTTTTACGGGTCATCATTTTCCGCAAGTAGATTTGATAAAAATGCCCTAATACTAATTTGGAACAATACTTCCATAAATGCTTATTCTGCATCAAATGGAGGTTTAGTATGGAGTAAAGTAGTTGGAAATACATACAATGCAAGAGTTGGGCCTGTAATTCCAAAATTCTATCAGGTGAGTTATGCAGCAAACAACTCTGCATATTACCTCGTCGGAAGTTCTGTAGATAGTATAAATCTTCTCACTGGTTTGAATCAAACAGTAAGGAACACTGGTGTAGATCTTGTAGGTTTATCTACAACACCTGGACATTCAGGCTTGCCCAGTGATATCATTGCAACTTCAAGTCTAAATGCTTATGTATTGACCTATAACAGCACGGGATCTGTTAAAACCAAGGTTGTAGCTTTACCTGTAAATTCTGGTATATTCTCAAAAACAGCAACCTACGATAGCGTCGCTGATTCCCTTATACTCGTCTCTAGTAAAGGATCTATCCTGTCATTCAATTTAAACTTCGGAACAAAGTATCCATTCTCATGGAGTGCCGGTTTATCTCCAGTACCTACCAGCACCTCAGTAGTTCAGTATTTCAAGGATGCAACAACTGGAGTTGGGGCAATCGCAGTTACTGCTAGTAATGATTATATCTACCTGTATAGTTCAACCGCTAAGGAATGCACACCGATACCTCCAATGGCAAAATTACCTTCCGGATCAAATCTAATACTCGGGAGCACACAGTACGGTAATGATGTGTGGGCCAGATTCATGGAAAGTTTCGGAAACGATTGGATTTTCGGAATTTCAATTGGTTTCTTTACCATAATAATATCTCTAGCTGTCGCTATGTATGTTGGATATAAAGGAGGTTTCGGAGGAGAGGCCGTTGAAACATTATCACTTGCTCTGTTTCTAGTACCTAGCCTTGCTTTGCTAATTGCCTTATCTTCGGTTATCAACAGTGCAAACTTTATCACATTAATTCTTATAGTCAGTCTTACAGGTTGGCCATTTGCGGCATTCACACTCATAGGTGTGGTAAGAGGGGTTTCAGCAAGGTCATTCGTGGAGGCATCAAAACTCTTCGGTTCAAAGGGAGGCTCCATCATGAGGAGACATATAATGCCAAATATAGGACCGTTATTGCTCTATCTACTTGCATTGTCCATAGGAGGAGGAATTGGTGCAGTATCTGGTCTTGAGTTTCTGGGTCTTGCTCCATTAACTACTGCAACATGGGGAGGAATGCTAAATGCAGCATATACGGACTACTTTGTGGTTATAACACAACCACAGTGGATATTGCCACCAGCCATAGCACTCACGATGTTCATATTCTCACTCATATTTGTGTCAAGGGGAATGGACGAGGTAGTAAATCCAAGACTAAGGAGGAGGTAAAATGTTAGAAGAAGAAATTACGAATTCTAAAACACTTATAAAGATAGACAATTTGTCAGTTCATTTCCGAACGTTTGAAGGAAGGGTGCAGGCTCTTGATGGAATCAACTTGGATCTCAATGAGGGAGAAATTCTCGGAATAATAGGGGAAAGTGGTTCTGGCAAATCTACTACAGCGCTATCTCTTCTTGGTCTGCTACCAGATAACGCTGAAATCACAGGTTCAGTGGTCTATCTAGATAAGGATATCATAAATTCCAACGACACGGTATCAGATAAAAAGATGAGGATAAAAGCTAGAAGAATGCTGGATCAGCGTCTTGCGGAAATAAGATGGAAAGAAATATCAATGATATTCCAGGGGGCTATGAATGCCTTTAATCCAGTTCATACCATAAGGAACCAGATCAAGGAGGTATTCGAAATCCACAACACATTTTCAGATATTTCCAATTTGACCGATGAAGACTTCATAGATGAAGGAAATCTAAGAGCAAGAGCTAATGAAATGGCTTTAGAAGATATAAAAGATAAGGAAAGTGCCGAATTTAAAATCATAGAAAATAAAATTTATGAAGAGATGGTAGAAAAGCTGAAAAATGATCTTAAAACCATGCCTGTAAAGGACAAGAAAAGACTTCTTGAGAATAACAGGATGGAGAGCAGTTGTAGGAAGGCTGGTTTCAACCCAAAGTTCCTTGATGCTTATCCACATGAATTGAGCGGTGGGATGAAGCAGAGGGGAATTATCGCAATGGCACTTGCTCTTAATCCAAAGGTAGTAATTGCTGATGAACCAACAACTGGTCTAGATGTTATCACTCAGGCAAAGATCATAAAAGAGCTAAAAGGACTGAAAGACAGTAAAATCATTAGGTCCATGATAGTTATTTCACATGACGTAGGTGTTGTTTCGCAACTGGCCAATTATGTTGCTGTTATGTACGCCGGGAGGGTAATGGAGTATGGGGAACCCAAGGATATATTCGTGAACCCAAGAAATCCATATACATACGCACTAATGCACAGTTACCCATCAATTGATGCAACGAAACAGAGAATACATGGTATTCCCGGTTCAGTTCCAGATCTAATTGATCCCCCAAAGGGATGTTATTTCGCAAGCAGATGTTTCATGGCGGAAGACATCTGTCACAAGGAAAAACCACCTCTAAAAAGCCTGAGCAATGACCATAAATCTTTATGTCATTTTGATCAGATAGATGAGAAAAGGTACCTGAGTGCGCAGAGATACGCTGATGAACTGTTGCCCGATCCTAATGCTGGTAACCAGCCTGTATTACTCGAGGCAAAGGATCTGAGTAAGTATTTTTCGGTTCATTCAAACCTAACCACAAATCTGTTTGGAGGTGCCAACAAACCAGTGGTACACGCTGTTGACATGGTAAATCTACTTATACGGAAAAGGGTAATTATAGGAGTTGTAGGTGAAAGTGGATCTGGAAAGACAACTCTTGGTAAGCTACTTGTAAACGCTATCGATCCAACCAGTGGTAAACTCATATTCAAGTTCGACCAGGTTCCAAGCGGAGCTGAGCTGGAAAATGAAGAAATGCCAATGGATATTGATCCTCAAGATGAGCAAGCTCAGGAAGAATTAAAGAAGCTAAAGGAAAGAAGAAATGATATAGCCTTGATGAGCAAGAACAGTCAGAGATATAGCATATACAGGAAGGAAAGTCAGTTAATCTTTCAGGATCCATATGATTCCATAAACCCTAAAATGTCAATCTTTGATATTGTAGCTGAACCTCTTGTAATTCAGAAAAAAGATTTAATTAAAAGAAGGCAGCGGGATGTAAATGACGGAAATGGTACGTCTGAAAATGAGTTTGATCTTGAAAAAGAGGTTCTAAGTGCCCTAGATATCGCTAACCTAAGACCACCGGAGAATTATGTGGAGAGATATCCACACGAACTTTCGGGAGGGGAGAGACAGAGGGTTTCTATCGCTCGATCAATAACACTTAATCCATCATTCCTCGTGGCTGATGAACCTATTTCAATGCTTGATGTTTCCATCAGAGCAAACATAATGAATCTTTTACTGGATTTAAAGGATAAGAGGGATATATCTGTTCTTTACATCTCTCACGATATTGCATCTGCCAGATATGTTTCTGATTTCATAGTTGTTATGTATCTTGGCCAGATCGTGGAATTTGGAAAATCAGAAGAGACTATCAGAGATCCGCTTCATCCATATACCAAAGCGTTAATTTCAGCTGTTCCAAGCCTTAATCCCGAATGGGTGAATAAGGGACTTGACATAGTGGGTGAAATTGGAAGCGCAATCAATCCACCAAAGGGATGCAGGTTCTACGGTAGATGTGTATACCATAAGGATATATGCAAAGAAGAAGACCCACCACTTCAACAAACGGGATACAGATATTATAGCTGCCATTTTGCGCAGGATGAACTGACAAGGGAAGAATCAATGGAAAAGGTGGAGAGTGGAGAGGAAGGAGAATACATGACGGAGTAGTAAATGGAAATTCCATCACCAGAGGAAGAGATTAGAAGGAAAGAGAAGATACGAACAAGGTTTAAACTAACTGTTCCTCCAATGGTTCTTCTTTTTATTTTATTTCTATCTGGGGTTGTGCTTCTTCTAGCTGGAGCTTTATCCATAGCCAATATATTTCCACTTATCCTCGTAATGGTTGGGTTTGTAATTATTTTCTTTGGTGCATTTTATGATTTTGGTGCAAATAGATATGTTAATAATATGTTTCAGTCAAAAGCTTCATTAAGAGAAAAAGACGTAGTGCAGATTAATAGAGAACAGCTAATAATGACAGTGATATTTGTCGGTGTTGGTGGACTATATATACTGCTGGGCGTTGCATTATTTTACGTTATTGCGTTTTTTTAGGTTAGGATGCATAGATCTGACATAATAAAAATAAATTACCACAAACAGAAATTAAAAATATGCACTACTGATCTCCATGAATATGGGTAAAAAACTACTTGTCATAATTGTTGTATTATCATTTATAATTGTAGGATCAATGTCATATGTTTCTAATTCCCTGAATATTCTCAATCCATCCACCGGGGTATTCAGAAGTGCAGATGGAACGAACTTCACATCGGGTAATTTTATTGTACCAGGACTGGAAAATGAAGTTAACATTACCATTGATACTTCAGGAATGGCACATATAACAGCTAAAAACAATCATGATCTATTCTATGCACAGGGATATTACTCAGCGTGTCAGAGATTGTTTCAGATGGAACTTCAGGCAACTGTGGCAGCAGGTAATCTCAGCAATTTTGTGGGTAAATCTGGATTACAGTCCGATTACACAATGAGACTTATAGGGCTCTCAAGAGATGCGTACAATCTTGAGAGAGACCTAAAGGCAAACTATACGGGCTATTTCAATTATATCAAATGGTATACTGAGGGTGTTGATGCGTACATAAATAACACTAACTCAGTTTCTACTCATCTTGGATTTCATCTCTTGGGGATAAAGCCATTCAGGTGGACAGTCTTCGACAGCCTTGTCTGGCAGGAGTATATGTCATGGTCTCTTGCGACAGGATCTACCAATGTTCTGCAATCTGATCTCTTTGTTAATTCTTTGGGCTTTGCAAATTACAGTGAAACATGGCCATATTATCCATACTATACGGAAAACATAACAATGATTCCAGGAAGTGGAACTGTAAATGGTTTCAATCTATCTGAACAGGGGATCAGTCCTTCTTATTTGTGGAAACAGGATTTTTTCCAGGAATGGGCAACAGGAATATCAACCAACCTTTTAAGTAACCTTTCAAAGCTAATCAAAGATTCCTGCGATAATATTTCCGATCCATATAATCTACCAGGCTCACATCTTACGGGTTCACCAATTGGAAGTAACAGCTGGGTGATCACATCCTCGCATTCATCAGATAGCGATCCCATGATGGCCAACGATCCACATCTTCCACTTCTTGCTCCTTCACTATGGATAGAGTTCCAGCTAAAGGACCCCGGATTTAATATAACGGGTTGGGGACTTGCAGGATTACCTGGTATACTAATAGGACACACAAAAAATACTTCATTTGGACTAACGACACCAGAGGGAAATTCAGCCAATGATTATGTGGAATTCCTTAAGGGAGACTCATATCTTTACAATGGAACCTATATACCCATGAAGAGCTGCAGTTACACACAGGCTGGGATTGAATATAAGATATATATGACAAATAATGGGCCACTAATAGGACGAACAGGCAACATAGGAATAAGCATGAACTGGGATGCAAGTTCACCAAGCACTGATCTTATAGCGGAGATTCTACTGGATCAGGCTTCAAATTACTCCCAGATGTTGAATGCACTGAAGTACTGGGGGCCAGCACCACCTCAGAATTTTGCTCTTGTTTCACTGCATCATGCAGGGTATATTACCGCCGGAGGGTATCCTCTTATAAGGGAGACCCTACCTGACGGTAAAACGTTGAAAGTTGTAGGTTCAGTATCTCTTCTAAATGGTTCAAACCCTCAGTATAGAGAAAACGGATATGTTCCTTTTAATTATCTTCCGCAGGCTGTTAACCCTTCCAGGGGATACATGTTTGCCCCAAATCAGCCCACTGTAGGTAAGAATTATCCATTTCCTTTCATTGGTTCATACTGGTCTACAGGAGGAAGGGCCGAAACAATAGATCATTATCTTCAAAATCATTCCAAAATGGACATTTCCAACATGATGGCTCTTCAGTCTAATGTGACAGACTACTGGGCATCACAGTTTAATCCAATCATTCTAAAAGCAATTTCTGGAATGAAATCAATGAATAGTTCAGAGGAAGAAGCTTACAGTTTACTTTTGAGCTGGAATTATTCTTTTTATGAGCCAATGAAAAATCCAACAGTCTACCAGTATGTAACTGCTGCATTCTACAATATCACCTATGATAAGGTCCTGAAGGAAAAAGGTATTTACAATTACACACCCTGTGTCTATATTAACACAGCTATATTCATGGCGAGAAATGACCCCACATCATCCTGGTTCAACGGAAACTTTACCCTGACCATGCAGAAAGCGTTCGTAATGGCCATCGCTTTCATGGATTCAAAGCTCGGTGGGGAAAATAACTGGGACTGGGGCAACATACATAAGCTGGAAATCGCAAGTCTTACGGGAATCAGCTCTCTGGGAATAGGACCCATGCCGATCTGGGGTGGGAGACACACAGTTAGTGTAGGTAGCATACCAAGACTGCTTGAATATCCACTGCCATGTGTTTCCATAGGTTCATCGCTGAGAACTATCGCAAGACCAGGTTCCGGAACCTTCTACGGTGTATTTCCAGGGGGTCCAAGTGAAAATATCCTGAGCCACTGGTTCGATAACCAGCTTCCAAAATGGTTAAATCATCAATATTACCCTATGCAGGGATTACCAGTGGAGGTGAGAATAACATATGAACCTTAAATATTCTGTATTGGCCATAGCAATTTCAGCAATTCTTTCGATCCTTTTAGCATTTTTCCTGAAGGATGCATTTTATGTGGTAATTTCAGCAGTTCCACTGGCTATTATAAAAAAGAAATGGGCAGCCATATACGGTTTCCTCATAGGTTTTCTGTCCTTCATGTCTGTCTACCTGCTTTATCCATTTTCAAGCTCTGTAAGGATATCCACAGTGGTAGGCTCAGTTACTTCCATTCCCTCAGTTCTTGTTTTAATTCTTTATCCTCTGCTTGGCGGCATAATATGTGGATTCTCCGCGCTCCTATTTTCCTCTTTATATGAACTATCTGGAAAAAAAAATATTAAAAAGCTTGCAAAGGTAAAAAACATGTAAATACATACAACATTGCTTTACCAATCAATTTAAAACTTAATTTCTAAATTTCTAATTCTTTTCAACCACTTTTCTTCAATGAAATTTATGCAGATATACTATTAATTAAATGAATGAAGTTTTTACCCAAATGTGAAAAAAATTGCACTTATTACACTTATTATATTTATTACCCTAATTGCAAGTTTACCGGTAGCCAATTCAGGTAGTCCAAAAATTATACGGTCCTATGAAAATTATAATTTAAACGAAATGGGTTATTCATCAAATAGTACAGTAAAGATAGGTCTTCTAAACAGGGACACAGAATTCTTTAATTCGAACTACAATGCAACTTCGGACAAATATCCTTTTTACATTAGTGGCAGCAACTATTACAACACCAGTGGGATCTATTTTTCTAGTGATACTGATAATCTGTCTCTAAATCTATCATGGAATGAAAATGAGAGTTATTCAATGACTGAATCTTACTTCAAGGCTTCCTATGAAGGTCAATCTATTTCGGGTTGCTTCGGATTAAAGTATGGTTCTTATATCTCAATTATACAGGGTAAAAATGTTGATAAATTAGTGAGGCTAAGTCAGAATACTTTTTACAAGCTATCCTTTATTTTTAGTGGAAAATATCTAATATTTATGATCAACAGAATGAACATGTTATGCTACTCTAATTCATTTATGTCAAATTCTGATCAGAACATATCAAAAAATATTAATTTAACAATTCAGGGGTATTATTACAACCTACTTTTCCAGAAACCTGCACTTCAGCATAGTAGAATAACTATTTACCAGCCAATAAATAATCCCGATGCGGTTCAATTGAAACATCAAATACTCAATACCGAAGTGGGGAAGGATAAAGACTTATTATACGATGAAGAAACAGGCATATATTTCTTCGTTAGAAACAACAATTCAATAGTAGAATACAACATAGAATCAAACATAACGAAGTTAATCTACAGATCCAGTGAAAATTATATCATGACTGCAGTTTCTGACTCAAAAGATACGTACTGGCTACTAAGAAATGAAACTGATTCAGAATACTGTATCACAGAACTGAACAATTCAGATCTTTTTATGAATTTTGAAAAGGTTCCTGAGACTCCATCAGGAAAATTTGGTACTGTAATTATAAATAACGTTCTATCATTCTATAACCAAACAGAAGTAACCGATGCATTCAATCATCAAGTAGAGTTAAGTTACAGCAATCATATAATTGGATCCTTAACCGTAGTGGGTATTTCCCAGTACGAAGACACAACATACATATACTACAGAAATAAAACCACCCTATTATTACTGGACCAAAACGATAGTAAGATTTTAGAATTTGGAAATTTTCATTCAATATCAAATTTCACTGAGGAAAATGGGCAGTTGATATGTGGAGTTAGTTTTACCACAAACCCTGAAAGTTATTATTATCCTGAACTTAACGTGATTTCCAGAAAGGCAATAAATTTCATGGATAAGGATGAGGTTGGATTAACCTATGATAGATCTATGGATATACTGAACCTTTCTACTTATACCCAGAGCTTTTATCAGTACAGTGGAAATTTATCATATGTTTTCAGTGGTTCTTACATAAGCAATTCATACAA
Organism: Thermoplasmata archaeon; assembly: GCA_021833045.1. Next base: position 23,721 of record JAKBGP010000001.1, on the reverse strand, counting down.
CTCATTCTGTTTTTATACATTTAACAATTCAGGCCATGTAAATTTAAAAATCAATGTTCCAAAAAATCAGTTATTCTCTCCAGATGGATATTTTAATTTTACAGTAACCGGTACATGTTCATTCGAATCAAACGTCTCAATAAGTGGAATTAGCATGGAAGGAAAAAACAAATCATCGTACAATATGAATCTTTCTTCGCTCAATTCTGGATCTTATATCTATACACTACAGATTCTTACTGGATCATTATACTATTTAGTTTATACGGGAACAGTAAAAGTAGATAGTTCATTTCCAACTTTAACATTTTTACAGAGCATCAAAAATGGTGTGTTTTCCGGAGAAATATTATGGTCTAAATATTACGATTCAGCTGGTATTACCCGTATATCAGTAGATGGCGTAAATAGCACCATAAACTACCTTAACTCAACAGTCTCATTCTTTATACCACTTTATTTAAATTCAGAATATATTCAATTTGAGATAAGCTTCAGGGACAAATACAACGTTTCGCGGTCGATTAAAATTAAATTGAGGTATTATAATGAAATGGGATCTGGTCTATTCCCAGACATATCCCAAAACCAAATATTCAGCAGTAACAAATTTAACATAACACTCTACGGGAATACAGATAATGTATCCCATATATTACTGGTTGTGAGGAATGGGTCATTTAGTAAGACCCTTAACTTTACATCGGATAGAAAATCAATTCATCTAAATCTGTCAAATGGTGATTATAGTTTATCCACATACGATCTATTCGTTGCCGGAAACACCGTATTTGAGGGCACAGTGAATTTCACCGTGTTATCAGAGAACCTCAGGGTAAAGGACAATAACACTGTAAAGAATTTTTATTCATTCTATGGTAATTCAAAAAACGATTCATTCCATTTTCATTTCTCTGCCAATATCGAGGGTATCTGGACGGTTAAAGGGTACCATGATTCTACAAATGTGTTCAGTGAGATGGTACATGAGGAAAATTTATGGCTGAACTCTTCAGGGATAAGGAATATTTTCAGGTACAATGGAACTACTGTGTTCTATCTCAACTACAGTTCAATCAATAATCATAATTATTCATCAAAGTTGAATATAAATGTTAACAATTCTATCCCATATTTCATAACAAAGTCCTACTACTATACCAACACATCCATTCTCAATTTGTCTAAGGCATTCAGCTCAAATGGCAGAATTTATTACTATCAAAATGGAAAAATGACAGAGTTCAATGGTTCAATATATCTAAATCACAGCGGAAATTTCAGTTTTAAATTTACAATCTGGTCAAGTTCAATGAATCATATTTCACGTTTCATATGGATTAAATTCAATACATCCACACCTGAATTCAGACTCAATGGCTTCAGTGGTGTCCTGCTAAAATCTCCCAGTTTGAAGCTAAGAGTTGCACCAGATGGAAATAGCCATATATCTAAAGTCTTCCTGATTCTAAATGATCGCGAGATTATTGAAAAAAATCTAAGCTTTACAATTCATTTCACACAGGATGGAGCTTACAATTTCACTCTTAAAATCATGGATAGATGTGGTAATATTAACACAACTGCATATTTTCTAAATGTAACCTATTATCCACTAATCAGGAGCATAGGCGTGTCATACCGCATGTTCTTCCAGAGTTTGGTAGCACAATCAGTCATTTCTGGAGATAACACATCAGCAATGGGGATAAGATGGTACATAAATGGGAACTATGTATCCTCAGGTGTGTATGAGAATACGTCTCTGCCAGTGGGCCTGGACCACGTTTCAATTAAGGTCAGATACGGCAACATCACAAAATATTATGGATTCACAGTTATCAGCCTTAGCAGTTACTTTTTCATACCTTTGCCAATTGCAGTTTTCGCCATATATGCGTTGAGGAATTTCCCTGTCAATACAAATTCTGAAGCCCTACTTAATACCATATTTTCGGAGGACGATAGTCCATTGAAAGAGATAATCAGAAGGTTGAGAAGGAAGCATTTTTCCAGGAAGTTAATAAGAAAGAGTTTCAATCTGCTTCTTGAAAGAAATTTAATAAAGATTTCCCCAGATCCTGATGGTAAACCGAGGTTGGAGATATTGACTAATAATAAGAAAAAGTGATATACGACATTTCATTTATCCTTCCTGTAAGGATGAAATCTATCTATCTGGTAATCGCTGTAATAATAATCGCATTAATGGTATCACCCATAATGAGTAATGCAGGAACGGTAAACGCAGGAACCTCAAATCACGGATCAGACATCTCCGTGAATAATTATGTTAACAAACTGCAAAATGTGACAACGCCACCTTCAACTTTTCCAACAGTTAAATATTATTATGGAAACGATAAATCATGCACAATTACAACGAGTCAATGGACAAGTATTTTCACAAATGTCTTTGACGATAGATCCATTATAGCATATAACTTTTCTTCCAATTCAACTCAATACCTGATAGTTTTTGACATCACATACCAGGGTTTGAATCCATACGGCGTTGAATATGTTAATGCTCTATCTCACACGGGAAATCTTTCCAAGACCAATGAATTAAAAGCATTCTGGAAAACAGCGAATGAAACATCCTTAGTGAGTGGCTATACAAACTGGAAAGCCCTGAGCGCAGGAGCATTCCCCGGCTTCAGCTGGTCAAAACCAAAGATTCTTCCTAACTACCTAACTGAGGAATATGTTGGAGCAATGGTTGCCATAGTTGCATCAGTATTTGTGCTATATTTTGTTTTCAACAGGAGAAAATAAAATTTTTTATCATAAAAGAATTTAATACACTCGATTATTACCAATAGATAATAAATGAAAGTTATTCTAGGTATCACTGGAGCCTCTGGCAGCATACTGGCTCAAAGGTTTCTTGAAACTGCAGATGCAGAAATACATCTGGTTATTTCATCAAACTCAGATCAGGTAATCCAGTATGAAACAGGGCATGACTCTTCATCGTTCAGAAAAATGGCATCATTTTCATATGATGATAAGGATGTAGCTGCAAGAATCAGTTCAGGAAGCTTTATCTTCAACGCCATGGTTGTAATGCCATGCTCAATGAATACGCTGGCAAAAATAGCGGCAGGAATATCGGATTCCCTCATAACAAGGGCTGCTGCAGTGGCACTTAAGGAAAGGAGAAGGCTAATACTTGTTCCAAGGGAAATGCCGCTGAGCGAGATAGCACTTGAGAACATGATACGAATCACAAGGGCTGGTGGAATTATAGCTCCAGCCATGCCAGCATTTTATACTAAACCCAGAAGTGTAGAAGACATGGTTGATTTCATGGTCGGGAGGGTTATGGATCTGTGCGGCATGGACAACACCCTGGTTAAGAGATGGAAGGAGGAAGAGAGAGATTAGGTATCTTGCAGATAACATGCTTGGAAGATTAGCGAGATACATGCGAATAATGGGTTATGATACATCATATCCAAACCTTGAAATATCAGACAATGAATTAATTGAGATCAGCAGGGCTGATGATAGGGTCCTATTATCGAGGGATAAACAGCTATGCAGTAGATTTAAACAATCTATTTACATAATTTCAGACAGGATAGATGAACAGATAATACAGATTACAAATTTAGAAAGACCAAGAAAAGAATTTCTGTTTTCAAGATGCACCGTATGCAATGGTGTTCTTGTGAAAGGGGATCATAATTGCAAAGAGGAATATGACCCCAGGAAAATAGAAACTGTCTACCACTGTCCGAGCTGCGGAAAATGTTACTGGGAAGGAACTCATTCTCATAATGTACTGGCAAAACTGGAATCACTGAAGGTGTACAATGAAACTCAGGCAGAATGAAGAAGGATGGAAAGAGATACTCATAGAGAACCTGGACGATCTATGGTATTTAAAAAATATTATAGACTCCGGTACAGTAATAAGAAAAACAGTTCTTAGAAGAGAAGAGAAAAGTGAGGATATGGAAAGGAGTAAGGAGACTTCCAGAAAGCCAGTCACCCTGGAGATAAGGCCAGAAGAGGTATATTTCCAGCCATTCACTGATAGACTGAGAATTCAGGGAATAATAACAAAAGGACCAGAGGGAACACTGGGACAGCATCAGTCACTTTACATATCTGAGGGAGAAAATGTGGAGATTCTTAAGGACAAATGGGACAGATCCAGCGAGAATCTAATCAGGGATGCAATGCTGAAAGCATCGAACAATGCTCTTTTCATAGTTATGGATGATGAAACTGCAATATTCTGTATACTTAGGGATTATGGGCTTCAGACACAGGCGAAGATATACTCAGGAAAATCTGGAAAAGAATATGCTGGGAATTATTCAAGAAAAAACTACTTTGAGGAGATATTAAGGACTCTTAATTCAATAAAATTCGCAGGTCCAGTTGTAATAACCGGTCCAGGTTTTGAGGGGGAAATGTTTGAAAAGTTCCTGAAGGAAAACAGCACTGGGATGAAGATTAATTTTGTACCATCAATGAGAGAGGATGAAAACGCAGTCTTTGAAATAATAAACACTGAGGCAGTCAGGAAAATAATAGGTGACTCCAGATCAGCCAGGGAGAGAAAATACATGGAGCAATTCATGGAAGGGTTGGCAAGGAATTCGATGGTAGCCTATGGAAGGGAAGAAATATTAAGACTTTCATCCACAGGAGCCATTGATAAATTGCTTGTTCTGGAGGATAGTTTTAGAAATGAGGACTTTCAGAAAATAATAGAAAATGTCAGTTTATCAGGAGGAGAGGTGATAATAATGAGTTCGGATGGAGAATATGGCAAAACGCTGAAAAACTTTGGTAATATTGTAGCGCTTCTAAGGTATAATGCATAATAGATATTGGGACAACCGTTGGGAAATTCTCAATTTTAATATACTTTCTAGATATTCAGAGACGCTGCGGAGGTTGTCGAGCTAGGTTAAAGGCGATGGATTTAGGGTCCATTCCCGTAGGGGTTCGCCGGTTCGAATCCGGCCCTCCGCATTGAAATTTTTTTAGAGATCAGACACATAATCATTGTAGATAGGAAATAAAATATCTACCATTCAACGGGCACGAGGTCATGAATTAATATACAAAATGAAAAATACTAATTAAGAAAATTTAACATGGTCCCTCTGATTTACTCCATCCATGGTCCTTATACTATGGTTATGCGTAGTTTGGTTGTTGTCTGTCTCTTTTGTACATGGTGTCTGGAAATCCATTTTATCTTTATTATGATCTTCCCTCATACTTATGGTCCATTTACCTTTCTTATGCGATCCCATTAGATTTAAAGGGCTTATACCTTTTCCTTCAAGAACTCTCTAACTTCATCGCTTTAATAGTCCAAGTTTTGAAAACTTGATGAAAGTTGTTTTCTGAAGTAATCTGAAAGAATTCTCGAAAATATCACTGGATCATCAATAAGTTCGTCTCACAGAATATTCAGGTTATCACTTTTCTTTGCGAGTTCTTCGATTCTCATTATGTTATTATGAGATACGCTACTGAGAGTTCTAATGATCCTTTCAACAGGGTTGTTTTCTATATTAATCTGTCTATAAATGGTTTAAATTACTCATATGCTTTGAAAAGAGCATATTCTGAACCGTTTGTAATCAATCCATACTTTGAAACCAATATCAGTAGAGTATCTTGCCAGTTGCTTAAGATGTGACATCGGGTCCGCAGAGAGCTTCTTTGCCTCAAAGAGTATTATCTTCTTATTATCCTGCAATAATGCGCAATCTGGAAATCCACCTTCTCCCGTGCTGTCTTCTGGCAGCATTTGGTCAAGATCTTCTATATTCCAGCCCAGTTCTCTGAGTACGGGTCTATTAGATGTTGTCTTACAGCAGCTTCATTCTTCTCATACAGATCTCTATGTGCATCAACTTTTCGCCTCAATTTCTTAATAAACGCTGGATCAAAAGCTACACTTACTACATCTTTTACAGTTTTGGAATTAACACATTTTAGTTAAAATTTAACCACGGAAAAGATTTTGCTGCATATTTTATCTTAATAGTTTTGTATGTTATTTTTTATTAAATAAAATTCAATATGTTAATTTAATGTCTTAATTTTATAGCACAGAAACAGACCATTTATTTGAAACGACAAAGACTACACGCTATAATTACAAAGAAGATAGGTATTATAAAATTTGAAGGTTACCTTGGATCTAAATGCAATAAAATCAGCTAAAGATAGACATCTAGCCTTTCTTGGTAAAAAGAAATCATAGACAAAATAAAAAAATAGGAAGATAATGATTGATTCAAAAAAACTCAAAAGGCAAAAAGGGTTATTTCTTATGTATAGCAATATGAATCTAGAGGTTATTCATAGACAAAATACCTTGTAGTTGTAAATTTGATTATTTGAACACAACAACCCTCATCATACGAAACACAATGTTGGTATTTGCTGTTGCATGGTTGGTCTTCGCCAGAAATATTAACCTCTTTACTCCCACATACATTGACCTTTATGAATTTACCCTCCCAGCATTTTCCGTATCGTCTGCTTTTAATTGACTTAATTTTAATCGAGTCGTCATCATTCTTCGATTTGACCAATTTTACCCTCCGATAGCAAGTAATCAAAACATCCTGCTACCAATCTCGTTGGAAATCCGTATTTCTTTGCTATATCACTTGCATCTGTAACGCCATTCGTAAGTTTGATTTCTTCGATTATTGTTGACTTACATTTTTCAACCTCCTTATCATCATACTCACTGAGCACAGCAGAAGTTATGGGGGAGAAACCAATATCTTCTAAGGTCTCGTTTACTCTTTTTTCAATAACAGTTTCGAGACTTTCCTTGAGAAAATCCATTATTTTTATGTTATTATCTAGCTGTTTTCTGAGTCTCTTAATTTCCCGTTCCATAGTTTCAATCTTTGTCTCAAGATCACTGACTCTATCCTCTACATCAGGTTCAGAAGTTTTTGGAAAACTTAGTAACTCCAAGGTGGCTCCCTGTCTCTTAGTCAGAATTACTTCGTTGAGAATAGGTATCAAAGCCATCATTAGCTTTTTATGTTTATCTGAGTCTGTTACTTCAACACCATGTGGTTCGTTCTTAATTGTTTCCACCATTAAACGATCACCAGTCCTTTAGAACGGAGTTTAGATTCCCTAAGAATTTATCTATTGTGCCGGATATGTCAACAGGGGAAAAAACCTTTGTGAATTTCTTAATCACATTGATTTCATCTAGATCTTCTCTCAAGAACTCATAGACTACTTCAGTTTTGCTTGACTTTTCTTCCCTGTCTTCTACTGAAAAAGAGATTTGTGGTACGTCCTTTAGATTTACAGACTTAAACTCATTCTTATTTATCTTGCTTGTAAATGACTTTTTGAATATGCCTTTCTTTGAAAATTCAAGTCTGATTGTTGTTTGAAGAACCTTGTCTGATAAATTAAGTGACCCCAAAATAGAACCAAATAAGTAATTGGCGTCTCCACTTATTTTCTCGTAATCCCTACTAGAAAATTTCTTTTCATCATCATCTCCATCTAAGGAAAATATACCACCTCCTTTAGGAGATATGGTGACATCTATCCCATCGTGGTCAATAGTAAAAGTTGAGTTTCTTCCCATTAGGGATATATATGGAAGGTCTTTTAACAACTTATCCACAATCCCTCTGGTGGTAATGCTTATATGGGGAAAGGACCCCACGGTGATTTTATCCAAAGAGAGTTTGTGAAAAGGCGTTGTTGCCTCTACCTTAAAGTCGCTTGGAAAATTGATCTCAACGCTAATCTTGTTGAGGTCTTCAATTTTTAACATAAAGAGAATGAGAAGAATTCTTTATTTAAAGTTGTCGCTTTAAATCAGGATGGTATTTCCAAATTAAAGATAAGACTTAGACAAAAGATTTTTTCAATAATGTTTGTATCAATTCAAACAACAGATTCAATTAAATAGAGCGTCTCATATTTCAACAACTGAAGGTACCCTTAATCTTCCTTGGCCTTTCTCCAGATTCAATGTTTGATATTACCATTAGATTGTATGCAATGAACTTAAAACCTATTGCGTGATTATATGATCTGTTACGCGTGTATGAGATATTTTCAGCATACTTGATCTCCTCTAATATGGAAAATGTTCTTTCTTTCTCCCATCTTAAGGAATATAAAGAAGAATATCCCTTTCTAAGATTTATTTATTTCTTTTTGTTAACTGTTAATCTATCAGATATAATATCTCCTCTCCAATTGGTGTAATAACCTGTATGGAATGTGTATTCTCAAATATATACTCGGATATTTCTCCTGTATCGTAAGCTGAATATGCAATATAAATAATATCCTTGCTGATTTGTATGATACCCCAAATATATTCAGTAATAAAACTATCTTTATGATATGTTTTTTACTATACTTTATTTTTTTCATATGGCGAAACAATATTCTCTATAATATGCGTATGATCAGTGGGATATGTTGGGACGGCATATCCCAAAACTATTATCAAATAGATATTGGTCGATGTCTGTATGACATTTCATGAACTGTGAGACGATCTAATCACTTAAAATAAGCAATTAGTTTATAATTAGATTTTGCTATTAAGAGCACATGTTAATACCTGTTTCAAGGAACATATTTAGATGGAGATCAAATGATCCAGAGCTGGGAATAGATCAATATGGCACGATGCTTCTGAAGGGAGATTCTATTGTTATAATAGATCCGCCAATGGTTCCAGGATTAGTTGAGGCAATCAAGACACTGGAAAAACCTGAGTGCGTAATAATGACCAGTCCTGCGCATTCAAGGGGAAGTAACATTCTTGCCAGGCGACTGGGTATTGAATTATACATTCCAGAAATCACAGAGAATGATGAAAAAGAGAGGGAAATAAAATCTCTTCATCTGGACTGGGCAAAAAGATACAATGAACACACGAAATTACCAATTGGAATAAAGCCTCACCATATGAGACCAATGACAGAAAACGGCGATATTGTAGTTGATGAAATGGAACTTGAGTTTGAAAACTTCCTAATTCTTGGAGATTCCGCATGGGGAGTCAATGGAAAGATAAACTACTTTCCTGCCAATATTATGCCAGACGATGGAAGAACAAAGGAAATTGCCAACAGAAAAGCTCTTGAAGCGCTTATAAAAAAGACTGCAGCCAACTGTCTTATCTCAGGGCATGGCGAAGTGATCAATAGCTTATCCTGATTAATCCCAATGAAGCATAAAGAGAAAACTGAAAAAAGTCGATCACATCAAATTTATTGGTAAAATTATTAGTCTATGAATAGTTTATACATAGGGTATACGTATGATAAATAAGATTGAACCAATTATATTGTTTGTTAAAAATTTCGGCGAATGTAAGAGCTTCTACAGGGATAAGCTTGGCCTTAAGGAACAAAGTCCTTCCAACGAAGAAAATTCTAATTTTGTAACATTTAGGCTCGCAAACATCACATTTTCTCTTCATGGCGGTTTCAAAGGCATACAAACAGGACCACTAAATATCCATTTTGTTACAGAAGATATTGAAAAAGAAGTAAGAAGATTAAAAAATTCAGGAGTAAGGTTCGTCAGAGAAATAGAGAATGTTCCATGGGGTGGAAAGGAGGCAGCGTTTATGGATCCTGATGGAAACGAAATGGATCTATATGAGCCCGCATAGTTTTATCCGTAATAGGAGTTATAAATAAAACAATATCATCTTAGTAGAGTTAGATTATTTTTCCACAATTGATCCAAAATATTGAATTTCCATTTAGCATTATGAATTATGACAGATAAGAGCGAAAAAATAATACTGGTAACTGGAGGTTCTAAGGGAATAGGAAGGGCTATTGCAATTAAATTAGCAGAATCGGGATATACTGTTGCAATAACATACAACAAATCAGAAAAACAGGCTAAAGAATTATCAAATGCTTACAGTAACATCCACCCATTCCATGTTGATGTAACTGATCGGGAGCAGATAAGAATGATGGTGAAAGATATCCACGAGAAAATTGGCACACTGAGTGGAATTGTAAATGATGCTGGCATCTGGCATCTATTTCCCTTCGAGAAATTTGAGGAAGAAAAATATCAACAGATCATGGACACAAACCTTAAAGGTCCTGTATATGTGGTTCTGGAAACACTTAATGACCTGAAGTTGAACAGGGGAACTATAGTTAATATAGCCTCCAATGCAGGTGTTGGAACCGCAGCAATGAATACAACATTCTACTCTGTATCAAAGGCTGCTCTCATTATGCTGACAAAAAGAATGGCCCTAGAGTTTGAATCATATGGAATCCGTGCAAATGCTGTTGCCCCAGGATGGATCAAAACGGACCTTACAGTAGGAGGAAAGACAGGCGAAGAGGTAAAAGAACTGGAGGAAAGCTTCATTTCCAGGTCAACAGTAAAAAGAACCGGAAAGCCAGAAGATGTGGCGGAGCTTGTTGCATATCTTTTATCAGATGTATCAGAATTCATGAATGGACAGGTTCTTGTGATAGATGGGGGTAGAAAGGATAATCTTACCCATTCTATCTAAATCAGTTTTTTCCAGTTTGTGACTTTTTCATTTCATCTTTCTTCTTTTTTTGAGTTTTAAAAAACTTACAGTATTCTGAAACATTACACTGTTCGCATTTTGGTCCTACCGGCCTGCATATGTTCTTGCCGAACTCTACCATCATGGGATTCAGACCTAACCAAAGTTTTTCTGGAATAAGAGACCTCAATTTCATTTCAGTAACATCTGGGTCACTGGAATCAGACCACCCAATCCTCGTGCTTATTCTCTGCACATGGGTATCAACCGCGATTGCCGGTATTCCAAAGCCATCAGATAAAACCACATTCGCAGTCTTCCTACCAACACCCTTAATCTCGGTAAGTTCTTCAATTGATCTTGGAACCTGACAGTTATACTTATTCTTAAGATACTTTGCTGCCTCTATAACTCTTGCAGCCTTTACAGTTTTAAAGCCGACCTTATTAATGATGGTTAAAACATCATCATACTCAGCTTTTGATAATCCATTACAGTCATGATACCTTTCATACAGACCTCTTGCTGCCTTATCCGTAACCTCGTCTTTCGTTCTGTGGGACATTATGGTGGTAATAAGAACCCAGAAGGGATCAGAGAACTCAAAGTGGTGCGGTGGGCTTTGCTGTTCCATAAGTTCAATAATTCTGGAAACGTTTGCCTTATCATCTCCTTTATTGGAAACCATGGAAATGTAAATATAAACTATTTATTAAGTTAAGTGCATACAGACCCATGGAAGGTTATGATTTCCTGATTATAGGTTCTGGAATAACAGGAATCAACATTGGAATGGAGCTCACAAAAAAAGGTTTCAAAACACTTAACATAGACAGGTCTATGGATCTTGGATATCCTGTTTCTGGAAGTTGTTTCATTTCCCTCAGTGTATTCAACCAATATTTCAGGAGTTATGAAGAACATGTAAACGGAATTTTCTCATCCATAATTATCAAAGATGAGAATTCTGAGGAAGAAATTTCTCTTTCCGCTGAAAAAAAAATAGTAAGCATGGACAGGGAAAAGATTGTGCGTCAGATGGCAACCGATCTCTCTCAGATTGGTGGAAAAATCAGCATAGCATCAACAATGAATACATATAATCTTGCTGAAAAGGGCAGGCTGAGGGTAAATCTGAAAAGGGAAGGAAAGGATACATCTGCTGAAATAGGAAAGATAATCCTTGCAACTGGAAATCCTGAGGAGAGTTCGATCAGGCATGATAAAAATTGTAAATTTACCAGATCGCGTTCAGTTTATTCAAGGGGAAAACTTGGGAAATTTCCTGTGGAAAGTTTCAGGGTTGCCATAAATAAGGATATGGTTTTCATAGAAGCAATATATATGGGCTCCAGAGAAGTACTCCAGATAAATCAGGAACAGGAGGCTGTAGCAGGGGCAGAGGCTACATTCAGGTACGGTACACTGAAACATAGTTGCTTTCCACAAACTGATCCTGATATTATTGCATCAGGAAATATGCTTGGAACGGCGAATCTCACAGGTACAGGAATAGGATTTTCCATGGATTATAATCAGTTCCTGATCGATAGAATTTCAAGGGACAGGGAAGAACTACTGGAAAAATATAACTCAATGAATCTAAAAAATGACTTTACAAGAATGGATCTGGTTGATTCTATACTTCACAGGATACCCGTATATTCCTAATCCTCGAACTCCTTTAGCAGATCAGGATTACCCTTCATTTGCCCCCTCATCATTTTCTTAAGGGCACGGTTGCCCTTCATCATTTTGGCATTTTCCTTCATGGCCCTGAACTCCTTCAGGAGGTTTCTGACGTCCTGCTCCTGAGTTCCAGAACCTCTGGACACTCTTCTGATAACCTTTGCATTTATTATTTCAGGGTTCTCAAGTTCTTTGTAGGTCATAGAATCAAGGATTACTGTATATTTACCTATTTTTTCCTGTGCTGCATCAAGGTCAAGCATGTTACTTGCTCCCTTTGGCATCTTTCCAACGGGAATTGAATCAAAAAGTCTCTTCATCAGTGAAGGTTTCGCGAACTTTTCCCATATATCGTACATATCCATGAGGTTAAATTTTCCACTCATGATCTTTGTCATGGTCTCTTCAGCTTTTTCGTCACTTATGTCTGCCTCCTGTGCAACATCAAGTAAGGCTTCTGGGTCTCCCATGCCAAGAAGTCTTCCAAGGAATTTCTTCGGGCTGAATATTTCAAAATCCTCCAGATGTTCCCCAGTTCCGATCATGTAGACAGGTACTCCAGTCTGTGCAACGGCGCTAAGTGCTCCTCCTGCCTTTCCCGTTCCATCCATTTTAGTAATAATTACACCAGTGAGACCTGTTGCATCCATTAGGGATTTAGCCTGCGGTCCAGCCTGCTGACCGACTGTTGCATCAATCACCAGGAGAACTTCGTCAGGGTTAACAGTTTTCTTTAGCTTAGTGATTTCATCCAAAAGTTCACTGTCCAGTGAATCTCGTCCACTGGTATCAACAATCTTTACCTGAATATCCTTTAATTCCTCAATGGATTGATTGAATATCTTTACTGGATTCTTCTCTCCCTTTATACCAAAGAACTTGGCTCCTGTTTGCTCTGACAGGGTCCTTAACTGCTCAAATGCAGCCGGCCTATGTACATCACAGGCAACAAATCCTGTAGAAAGCCCTTTCTTTATAAAGAATCTTGCGAGCTTTCCAGCAGTGGTTGTTTTTCCCTGACCATACAGACCAACAAGCATTATTGTCTGGGGCTGTATCTTCAGGTTTGATGACTTTCCCAGGATAGCGAGCAGTTCCTCATAAACAATTTTTAAAATGTAGTCCTGTGGAGTCATTCCCGCTGGTGGTTTCTCATTTTCTGATCGTTCTTCTATCTTCCTGCTGAGATCAAGCGTAAGTTTGACATTCACGTCTGCTTTAAGAAGAGCTCTCTGAATATCCCTTATCATCTCCTTAATTACATTCTTGTCAATGTAACTGGAGCCAGTTATCTTCCTGAAAGTTTCTCTCAGTGAGCTTGATAAATTATCCAGGGCCAATGCATGTCACCCCTAATATTCTCTCCACCTGTGACCACATTTAGCACAGGTATATATCGCTGTCTCGGGTTCATCTGCCGCCCTTGTCTGCTTCAGAACATAGTAGGCACCTTTATTTCCACACTTTGGGCACACCGCCTCCGAATCAAGAGGTTCAATATGAACCTCCTCTTTAATCATCACAACATCCTTTTCAGTACTCTTTGCAACAACCTTTCCATCCATTTTTCTGTTACCCTTTTCCTCATGTCCACAAACGGGGCATATATTCTTGTCTCTTCCTGGTATTATAAGTGATCCGCATTTTGAGCAAAACATAATCACATATATCCTGTCCTGATATTTGTCAATTGCTACATGATTTTGCTTTTCACATGATCATCTGCCACCTATTCAACTATGAAAATTTATTTTAATAGTTTAGCATGTGCATGCATGGTAAAACTTGATGATGCCATCATAGCAAGGCTTGAGCATGCTGGGCATAAGTTTGAGATTCTGGTGGATCCGGATGCAGTAGAAAGAATCAGGGAAGGAAAACTGGACGTGGAAAATGATCTTGCCTCTGAAGACATATTCAAGGATGCCAGAAAGGGAGAAAAGGCTGGAGAAGAAGCCATAAAAGAGGTATTCAAGACAGATGATATCTTAAAGATAGTACCTGAAATAATAAAACGTGGACAGATACAGCTCACAACAGAACAGAAGCATAAAATGGTAGAGACCAAGAGAAAGATCATTATAAATACAATATCAAGAGAAAGCATAAATCCACAAACAAATGCTCCTAACCCACCGGCAAGGATTGAAGCTGCAATGGAAGAGGCAAAGATCCATATAGATCCATTTAAACCAGTGAACGAACAGATAAACATGGTACTGAAGGAATTAAAGCCAATTATACCCATAAGAATGGAGAAAGTAAAGCTTGCAATAAAGGTCAGGGGTGATGCCTACGGGAGAATGTATGGCGATATAAGCCATGAAGGGCAAATACTAAAGGAAGAGTGGGGCAAGGATGGTAACTGGATGTGTGTTATTGAAGTGCCTGCGGGTATGTATGGAGATATAATATCATCTCTGGGGAGAAAGGGTAAGGACGATATAGATATAAGAAAAATATAAGGGAAATAAATTTCTTTATAGTTCAGTTGAAAAAATTAAAGAAACAATATATAAGAAGTTTTCATTGCCCTGTTAAAGAGAGATGAAATAGACAAAATACAAAACGTATTAATTACGATGAGAAATAAAGGATGTGATTTAAGACGAGAGAGATAAAAGAGATTGTGTTTCCGGGAGATGATATTGATCCAGGAAACCTTAAACCAAGAAATGGCGTGCACAGATGTGCTGACGGGAAGTTAACTTCACAGTATTTTGGAGTGATTCAGAAAGGAGAGGAGTATATAGACATAGTACCGTTTAATGGCAGCTATTTCCCAAGGCGTGGTGACAAGGTAATAGGAAAGATAATGGAAGTAGGTCCATCAATGTGGACAGTGGACATAAAATCGCCTTACATGACAATGCTTCACATGAATGATACACCTTGGAGAACCATATCTGGAGACCTGAAGAAATTCCTAACAACTGGTGACTATGTGTATGCCAAGGTAATGAATGTAAACGAAATAAAGGAAAGCTGGATTACGCTGAAGGAACCTGGAATTGGATTAAGAAAGCTGGAAGGAGGCCACATAATGGCAATTCCAGCTCCAAAGGTACCAAGAATCATAGGAAAGAACGGTTCTATGGTCAATATGGTCAAGGATGCAACATTCACAAGGATTGTCATAGGACAGAATGGGCTCATTTGGATAGATGGACTCCCAGAAAATGTGATTGTCGCTTCAGAGGCAATAGCTCTAATAGAAAGTGAGGCACACGCAACAGGACTCACGGACAGAATTACAGAATTTTTGAAAAGTAAAAAAGGTGAAATAAATGGGAACACCCAGTGATAAGAAACTGATAAATGAAAATGGATTGAGGCTTGATGGAAGAGGAGACGAAGAACTGAGGCCAATCAAAATATCGACGGATATTCTTGAAAGAGCAGATGGAAGTGCCTTTATGGAATGGGGTGGAAATAAGATACTGGTAGCGGTTTATGGTCCAAGAGAAGCATACCCTAAGCACACGCAGGACATTGAAAAGAGTGTTGTAAAAGCAAGATACAATATGGCAGCATTTTCAGTGGACGAAAGAAAAAGACCAGGACCTGACAGGAGATCAACTGAAATTTCCAAGGTAATTTCAGAAGCGTTAAGTGCAGCTGTTATGGTGGAACAGTTTCCGAGAACACAGATTGATGTATTTATAGAGGTTATACAGGCAGATGCCGGTACAAGAATTGCGAGCCTTACAGCTGCTTCAGTTGCTCTTGCCTCGGCAGGCATACCCATGAGGGACATGGTTGTAGGTTGTTCAGCAGGAAAGGTAGAAGACAGAATCGTTCTTGATCTTTCTAAGGACGAGGACAACTTTGGGCAGGCAGATCTTCCCATGGCGGTGCTTTCAAAGAACAAACAGGTTGTTCTAATTCAGATGGATGGAGACCTGTCTAAGGAAGAATTCGCCAGGGCTACTGATATGATGATGAAGGCAACGGACAGAATAGCAGAGATTCAGAGAAAGGCACTTTCTGAAAAATATAAAATAGAGAATCTATCAGAATCACAGAACGGAGGTGAATAAATGCCTAAAGATGCAAGTGGAATCTTGTCAGAGATAAAGAAGGGTTACATAAGTAAAAAGTTGAAAGAAGGAACAAGGGCAGATCAGAGAAAGCTCGATGAATTTAGAACAATAAGGATAGAGCCAAATTTCATTCCAAGAGCTCAGGGTTCAGCATTTGTGAACCTCGGAAAAACGAAAGTTCTGGTAGGTGTCAAGGTAGAATCAGGCGAGCCATTTCCAGATACGCCAAATCAGGGAGTTCTGACAACTAATGTTGAAATGTTGCCAATGGCATTCCCCACATTTGAACCTGGACCACCAAATGAGGAATCCATAGAGATTGCCAGAGTTGTGGACAGGGGTATAAGGGAAAGCAAAATGATAGATCTCGAAAAGCTTTGCGTTGAGCCGGGTAAGAAAGTCATGATTGTTTTCGTGGATATTGATGTTCTGGATTATGATGGAAATCTGATAGATGCATGCACAATGGGCGTAGTGACTGCTCTGCACACCGCCACATACAGGGTTGATGAAGCATCACCGGAAACAAAGTTGCCAGTCAGGTCAATGCCAGTATCAGTTACAATGGCAAAAATCGATGATGAACTTGTATGCGATCCTGACGTTGAAGAAGAACAGATGTCTGATGCAAGATTAACCGTAACATTTACAGAAGATGGGCACATAAGAGCGATGCAAAAGGGTAACTCGGGTTCATTTTCCATGGATCAGATTAAAAAGGGTATTGGCATGTCGGAAGTAGTCGGGAATAAAATAAGGGAATACATCAAACAGGTGATTTAAAATGTCAAGAAGAACTCTGAAAGTTGGACCAGCGGGCAGATTCGGCCCAAGATACGGTGTCACAGTAAGGAAGGTATGGAGCGAGATATATAAGCAGAAGAAGGCCAGATATGAATGCCCCAAATGCAAGCAGTTGAAGGTTGTTAGGATAGCATCAGGAATATGGAACTGCAGACACTGTGGTTACAAATTCGCTGGTGGATCCTACAATCCAGAATTCTCACAGAGAGTAAAAGAGGAACTGGTAGACAATGCAGTATAAGTGTATTAGATGCGGCAGAATTCTGGAGAAGTCACTTGGAACCAATGAAATAGAATGTGAATGTGGTTCCAGGGTTTTCCTGAAAGAAAGACCAAATGTGGAAAAAGAAGTAAACTCAAGATGAGTAGTGGGGATGGATAAATTCACCCAGCTATCCAACGAAAAACTATGTATCAGGTGTGCCGGCAGGATTTTTGCAACTGTCGGTCACACAATGACAAATTTGGATCGTGGAAATCAGATTTTATTCACATCAAGATGTTTTGGATACGAACTCATTTTTGTTGAAGAAAAATCCTGTTCTTTATGCTCAGGAATATTTCTTGAGATCCCAAAATACGCAGGTGAAATTCAAAAAAGGTTATCTGATTATGAATACAGAACGATCCTTATAGGATCTTCATTTCCTGCCAGTATACTGGAAAAAGAAAGGATACTGCAGGAGAAATATGGCAATCTAGGAGAACCAATAAAAAAAGAGTTCAGTCGTGAACTGGGGAAATATTATATGGATATGACTGGAAAAGAATTTGATAGAAGTGATCCAGATATAATGGCAAAGGTTAACACAGAATATATGTCAATAGAATTTCAGATAAAATCTCTCCTTATCTATGGTATATACAGAAAGAATATACGTGGCATTCCTCAAACAAGATGGATTAAATACTCTGAAAAAACAGATACAGTTGAATCCATAATCGGTGATCAGATCAAGATTATGGGAAACGGAAAAGACTATGCCCTGCATGGGGCTGGAAGGGAGGATGTGGATGTAAGAATGCTTGGTAATGGGAGAGAATTCGTAATAGAGCTAACAGAGCCAAGAATAAGAAACATAAACCTTGAAAAGTTAACAGAGAACATTAATAAAACAAATCTTGGAGTTACAGTTTCATCCATGAGGCCCTCAAGCAGGGAAGAAATTAAAAACATAAAAGACGAGAAGCACTACAAGATATACCGTGCAAAACTGGAATCAGAAAAACCTGTTTCATGCGAAGAATTAAAGGAGATATGTAAGGAATTTAACGGGAAAGTTATATATCAAAGGACACCATTACGAGTTAGCAGTTCAAGATCTGATATTGTAAGAGAGAGAAAGATATCGGAAATATCAGTAGAATGCGGTGAAAATGGTGATCATGTATTAACCATTGAAGCAGAAGCTGGAACATATATCAAGGAACTTGTCAGTGGAGATGGGGGTAGAACAAAGCCAAGTCTTGCTGAGAAGCTAGGTACTGAGATAAGGATCAGAGAACTGGACGTAATAATGATCAAAAGGTGAAAAAATGGTAAAAATGTCACATGGGCCAAGGTCAGGATCAAGAATGACCATGACAAAGAGATTGAAAGATAGAGGAATGCCAAGAATTAATTCATACATGAGAAAATTTGAGGTTGGAGAATTTGTGGCAGTGAATATTGATCCATCTGTGCACAAGGGGATGCCATTCCACAATTTCCAGGGTTTTACGGGGGTTATAGAAGGTATGCAGGGAAGGTGCTATCTTCTTGGCATAAAAGTGGGTGGAGTAAAAAAGACAATTATCGCTGACCCGGTACATCTGAGAAAAATCAAGGTGTAGTTATGAATATAAAGTATATCACATCATCAGAGGCCAGAGACTTACTTCAGGACCTAAAGGAAAACTCACCTGAAGAAGCTAAGGAATTTGAATATGTGAGACAGTTTTCAAGACTAAGCAAAAAGGATGCAGTCGAGGCAGTTAAGAAGATATCTGAACTTTCAGGTTTCTCAGAAGAAGTCTGTGTAAAGATAGTCGATCTGATGCCATCCAACATTGAGCAGATGCTGGCAATTTTAAATTCTTATAAGCTTACACCAAAAGATGAAGTTTTAAGTAGTATAATTGATTATTTAAAAGAATTGCAGTGATAATATGGAAGAATATGCTTTCATTCTGGACGTTCTAATGCAGGGTAGGTCTACGGATCATTCATATAGCAGGACACCTTTAGTTTTTGGACTGGGAGAGACCGAGTTCAAGCTTCTTGAAATGATTCCAAAGGAGGGGGCCATTCTTACTGTTGGTGACAGGGTATACATTGGAAAGGACCTCCAGAAGAGAGATAAAATAATGACTGTGAAACGCAGGATAGGGTATGAGGAATTATCATCGTCAGCAGTAACAGAATTACCATATATACTTGAGAACATAGTTAAGGAGAATGAGAAAAAATATGTTGATTTCTTCAACAGGGCAGAGTCAATTAACTCAAGAATGCATACTCTTGAACTTCTTCCAGGGCTTGGCAATAAAACAATGTGGTCAATCATCGATGAAAGAAAGAAGAAACCATTTGAATCCTTCAAGGATCTTACAGACAGGGTAAAGACGGTTCATCACCCTGAAAAGATGATAGCAGTTAGGATCGCGCAGGAAATTGACGGGAAGAATGAAAAATACAGGATTTTTGTTAAACAATGAAGCTCTATACTGAAAAATATGGTCAGGTCCTTTTGAGGGACAAAAATATTGCCCAGATAGAGATTTCAAATCTCGAAGAAGGGGAAAAAGTTCTTGAAATAGGTCCAGGGGAAGGATTCTTAACCCAGTTTCTCCTTGAAAAATATCCAAAGGTCACAGTTGTTGAGTCTGATCACAGATTTGTGGATATACTCAGGGTGAAGTTTTTTGATTATGTGGAACACGGGCAACTCGAAATTATTCACGGGGATTTCCTCGAATACGAAGGCCTGGTTCAGGATCAAATAATAGGAAATGTCCCCTATCATATTTCATCGAAAATTGTTCAGAAATTGTCGACGATGAAGTTCAACAAGGCTGTACTTATGTTCCAGAGTGAGTTCGCAACCACTCTTATGGCAAAGCCATCAACAAAGGAATATACCCGAATGACTGTTTTCGCCTATCTCAACTTCAACATTGAATTTATTAAGCTTGTTTCAAGGAACAGCTTTTCACCTATTCCAGGGGTGGATAGTGCAATAATATCTCTCAGGAACCATGATAATTTTCCCGATCTTGACTGGAATCTTGCAGAGACAAAACTGAGACAAATGTTCTCACAGAAGCGGAAGAAACTCAAAAATGTCATTGAGAACTGCCCTGTGCAATTTCAGGAGAATCGCATAGATCAGTTGCCCCCAGAATCTATTATAAACTTATTGCGAAATGAATAGCATTCCAGATTGAAACATGGATTATACTGATTGGATAGAAACAAGATTCAAAGAAAAACGGAACCAAAAGAACGCTATATTATGTTGAAATTTAACATAAGAATACATTAGTCCAGTTTTTTATATAACGGCCCTTTAATTTCAAATAAAAATTTAGGGTAATTACTCACTGAAAGGATTTGGTACTTTTAGTTTCAGAAGAACAACTGATTTGCGGTTGTCTTCTATTTTGCATTGGTACAAAAGAATAAAATTAACTAGATGGTTTGCACAAACAAGTTTTTCATTAGAGATTTTCACATAAATTGCTAAACTTTAAAAAACCAGCCAGCCCAGAACATACTTAGAATTAAAAATAAAAATTAATGTAATTAAAATAAAAATTATTGTTTAAATTTAATCGAAAGCGCATCCGCACTGTATTGCTTCTATTTCGCTCTCATGTTTTGTCCCACACTGGTGGCATTCAAAGGGTCCTTTTCCTGTTTCCATACTTATCATAAAATTAAGTAAAGTTTTAAGCATTTAAACTTTGCCACTCTTGAATTCGGCATTTGACTGACATATGATGCAATTGTGTAAGTTTAAATTCAAAGGTCAATCATATCAATAATAGCAGTGTTTTCCGGAAAATAGTGAGGATTAGTTTAAAATAAATAGATCATCCTATTCTTTTAAAATTAAATATAAACAAGTGACTCTTTATAATAAAAATTGAAAAATGTTATGAAAATACTGGTTTTCTAAATAATAATCTAGGAAAAGTGTATTTTCACTTTCCTGTGTCGCTGGCTGTATCCATGTTATTCTTTTGCTGTTGTATCTTGGCAAACTCACTTATTCCGAAATTGCTCACACCGGCTGTGAGTGTGTTTGCAGGAATCATCATCAGGGTTCCCTTTCCTTCCAAGCCAATTTCATAAAGTATGTTCATCCATCTTAATTGAAGTGCTCCAGGGTTGTCCACATACATCTTGGAAGCCTCTACCATCTTGCTTGCTGCCTCTACTTCCGCCAGTGCCAGCGTTACTCTTGATCTTCTTTCCCTCTCTGCAGAAGCCTGCCTGGACATTGCCTCCTGAAGTGACTGAGGAACCACAACATCCCTGATCTCAACTGATGATACCTTTATTCCCCAGTGTTCAGTCTTTTCATCTATAATGGCTCTTGCTCCTTCGCCGACTTTTTCTCTTTCTGAAAGAATCTCATCAAAGGAATACTTACCTATCACTTCTCTGAGAGTTGTTTGAGCCGACAAACTTGTTGCATTCGCAAAGTTTTCAATATTCAATACGGCCTTCTGTGGATCTATGGCCTGATAATACATTATGGCGTCACAGTTTACCGGTACATTGTCGTTTGTGAATGTTGAGTCTGTTTTAAAAGCGACTGCCTGAATTCTCAAGCTTATAATAACAGGTATCTTGCTGATGAAAGGAGTTACATAAATTATTCCTGGTCCCTTAATCCCTGAGAACCTTCCCAGTGTAAGCACGGGTGCCCTTTCCCACTCTCTCAGTATGTGCAATCCTGATAGGATTATTAGCACTATCACAATCACAATAAATATCAAAAAATATTCTATAGCACTCATCAGGATATATATGTGTATCATACTAATTAATTGTTTCTAAATTTATTTATTATATTCTAGACTTTTTTACTCTGAAAGGCTGTAAAACAGAGAAATTTTATACACATGTGTTGGACTATATGAGGAAAATAAAAGGGAAGAATATGGCACAAAAACAATTGAAAATTGAGTATAAATGTTGGAGATCAATAAGATATTGATAAAATGAAAATCATTTTAGCAGATAAAGGGATAAAGAATGGGTTATGGGCGTTCAAGAATTCGGTTCAAAGATCAGAGACGGTAATTTCTTTCATATAGCAATAAATACGGACGAAAACTATTTTAGACATGCATTCAGTAAAATGGAATATATCATGGCATATGAATATCTGGAAGAACTTATGGATAGACTTTCAGTTAATTCATACAGGATAAAGGTTCCCAAATACATTTACCGCGGTGAGGACAAAGATTTCGAGCATTATATTAATGAAAGGAGGAGCATATTCAAGGATCATCCTCTAAATAAAATGGAGGAAGGCTTCATGGATAGATTCAGACAGTTTAAAATACAGAAATATAAGGAAATTGAATCCGATAAAATGTCTATCTGGAACCAGAAAAGTGTTATGGAAACTATAGATAAAGAAAAAAAGAATCATATTTTGATAACAGGATTTGATACTGATAATGAGATTTTTATAAATGCACTGAATGCCAGTGACATGGGTATTGTACCTGTGATACTTTCTGATGGAGTGTCAGCACCATCAGAGAGAAACCATTTCAACACTCTTGAATTAATGAGCAGATTCACATATATGGTTGATAGCAGAGATATCATGCTCATGGCCGGTGATCTTTAACATGAATAGAGTACCAATAATACTCATAGGCGGTATACCGGGAGTAGGAAAAACCAGTATATCTGGATATATTGCAAGGCAATTGAATATCAACATTGTGATGTCAGGAGATTACATAAGGGAAATAATAAGACCATTCGTTCCAGATGATGATGTATTGCAATACTCTGTTTACGACTCATGGAAGAAATATGGGGAAAACACAGAAGTGAATGTAACGAGAGGATTCCTCAATCAGGGAAAACTCATAAACAGGGCCACTTATTCCTCAATAAGAAGGGCAATTACTAACGGAGAGCCGATCATCATTGAAACGCTATATTTCATCCCAGATCAGCTTAAGGAAATTATAGGTGAAATAACCAGCCTCTACATTCACATTTCTGATTATGATACCCACGTTAATCGACTCAATGAAAGAGAAAAATATACACACTTCGGTTCACCGGGAGAAAGACTTTCATCAAACCTAAAAAATTATAGAATTGTAATGAAAGAGTCAATGCGTCAGTGTGAAAAATATAACATTAGAATTTTTGATAATATGGATTATATAAGAACTAGAGAGCAAATACTCGAATATGTTTCTTCTGTTAATGGTAGAATATAGAAAAGTAACAATTAACAACTTAGCAGTTACTTTCACTTTCAGTAATAACTGTTTTACTTTACAAAATTAATTTATGCTTTAATCACATTGTAAACTATGTCAATTGAAACAGTTAACCCATATTCCATGAGCAAGCTGGGCAAATATGAAGAAGATGATGAAGACACAGTGAAA